>NZ_DAIPZB010000004.1:0-137599 GCF_036782435.1 Pinisolibacter sp.
TCAGTAGACGGTCGTCGAGGGCTATCCGCGCACAGGTCTCCTGATACCATCGGCCGTCATCTCTGACCGATGTGCGTCCACTCGCGCGTTCCGATCGAGGTGACGACCTCCGGACTGTCGAAGAGCGTGTGCCAAGCATCGCCGGCGGCGTCGACGATGTCGGCGTAGGTTTCGAAGACGCGGTTGGAGAGCCCGTTCGAGCGCAGGTGCTCCCAAATCTGCTCGACCGGGGTTCGAATCGATCAGCGTCATTCTGTCGACGGTCATCGTCATCTTCCTCGTCGGGTTCAGCTTCGCCCGAACCCTACGCGAAGATCGACGATGGCCGCTTTCCGGCGCCCGCTCCTACACCACTCCCCGGGGCGACACCATTCATCTTGAAACAACTCTCGGCTGATTTCTGAGGCCCTCGCGATTCCGTCAGATCGGAAACCGCTCTAGGATTGTTTGATCGCCCGTCGTGCTGTCATGGCGTCATGGAATAGGAGGTTCCGCAATTGAGGCGCATCTATCTGTCCTTCGCCGGAATTCTGCTCGTCACGCTGGCCCTTTGGGTCACGGCCGAGGCGCCGCTCTGGCTGGGCGGCTCCGGGACTCGCCGCGTAGGCGATGCCATCATGCAAGGTACGGGCGTCCTTGCTGTCGTTTTGATGGCGCTGTCGCTCATCCTAGCGGGGCGGCCCCGTATCGTCGAACCATGGCTGGGCGGTCTGGATAAAATGTTCCGCCTGCACAAGTGGCTGGGCATCGCTAATCTGATCGTGGCTGCCGTCCATTGGCAGGCCTATGGCCTCGTCAGGGGCAGTGATGCGGAAGGGGCGTCGGTCGGCGGAAACTGGGAAGGGCTACTGCCCGATCCGCATGGTCTAGCGGTGGCTTTCGGCGACCAGGCGTGGAAGCTCGTGCTGGTGCTGAGCATTCTGGCGCTGGTCAAACGCTTTCCCTATCGCTGGTTCCTCAAAACGCACTGGCTGTTCGTGCCGACCTATCTGATCCTGGTCTTTCACGCGGCGGTGCTTCTCGACAGCCGCTACTGGTTGACCCCATTGGGGCCGGTTCTGGCTGTCATTGTCGTGGCGGGCGTGGTGGCCGGTATCATTCGTCTTCTGCACAGCTTCGCCGTGGTGGATGACCGAGCTATCGGCGAGATCGTCGGCTTGGTCTTCCACGACGCCGTGAAGACGCTTGAGGTCGAGGTGCAGCTCGACAGTCGCTGGAAGGGACATCAGGCGGGACAGTTCGCCTTCCTGACGGTCGAGGCCGATCACGAGCCGCACCCTTTCACGATCACCAGCGCCTGGCGCGGCGACGGACGCATTTCCTTTCTCATCAAGGAGCTTGGCGACTACACCAGCGGGCTTGGCGCCCGGCTGAAAGTCGGCGATGCGGTGAAGGTCGACGGACCATGGGGAAGGTTTGATTTTGGCGGCGATGCGCCGCGGCAGGTCTGGATCGGCGGCGGCGTGGGCGTCACGCCCTTCATCGCGCGCATGCAGCATCTGGGCCATGAGACGGACGGTCGCCCGGTCGACTTCTTCTTTTCGACACCCGCCCCTTATCCGCTTGGTGACGATCTGCTGAGTCATGATGCGAAGACGGCCGGCGTCAAACTGCACCTGCACTACAGCGACAGCGCTGGCTTTCTGACCGTCGAGCATCTCCTGCAAGCCGTACCGCAACTGGCCGAGGCCGATATCTGGTTCTGCGGGCCGGCCGCATTGGCGACCGCGCTGAAGGATGGGTTCCATCGAATGGGTATCCCCGCCACCCGATTCCATCAGGAGCTGTTCGAGATGCGATGACAGCGAATGCGCCTTTCGGGGAGAGCGAAATAGCCGCCGAATTGGGGATACAGCGGTGGCGAGACATTTTGACGCCGGAGAAGATATCCTCGTTGCAAGTGGAAGCTCCTGCGGCACCTGCTTTTTATTGGTAAGTCGCGTTGTCACCCCGCGCCGGGGGCGATGCCGGCTCGTGACGTGCTCTCCGATCGGAAGCGGCCGACGAGGCGGCGCTTGTCGCCGGGGTGGACGAGGCGGGCCCAGGTGATCGGCTCGCCGTCGTTCCAGGTGCGGCGCTCGACCACCAGACAGGCGGTTCCGGTCCGGATCGACAGCAATCGGGCGGTCTCCCGGCTCGCCTCTTCGGCGGAGACGACATGCTCGGCTTCGCTCCACGGCACGGTGCGGACGAGCCAAGCGCCGGGAGCTTCGCCGGCGAAGGAGGTGTTCGCGGCAGCAGGGACGGCGGTGAGATTGATGAGCCGTTCTTCGATCTGCAGCGCCGAGCCGTCCGAAAAGTGGCGCACCAACAGGCGCAATACCGGCGTCGGTTCGTCGAGGCCGAGGCCGGCGGCGCGCGGGTCGTCGGCGTCGAGCGTCTCGCTGGCGAGGATCTCGAAGGAATAGGCGCCGCCGAGCCGTTCGACTTCGGCGCCGATGTCCCAGATCTCGAGCAGGGGCCGTTCCGGCGGGCGTTCGGCGACCACGGTTCCGGCGCGGCGCTTGCGGGTGATCCGCCCCTCGGCGGCGAGGTCCCTCAGTGCTCGGTGTACGGTCATGCGCGCGGCACCGTAGCGCTCCATGATCTCGATCTCCTTCGGGATCTTGGTGCCGGGCGGCCAGGTGCCGTCGTTCATCGGCCGGATCAGCGCCCGCCGGATCTGTTGCCACAGCGGCCCCTGGCCATCGAGGTCTTCGAGGTCGCTCATCGTTCCCCGCGGTATCAGTGCGCGATCCGGACTCTCCGCCGCCCGTCATCCCGGAGGCCGACGGTGCCGACCCACCCGGCCTCTGTGGGTCCGACGTCGTTCCCGGGCCGCGGGCCACATCCGCGCAGGTACCGCCGTCGGCCCGATATGTCTACGCATGAGATGGTCGCATCTCACAAGGGGGGCGGGACCTCGCGACGGGATGGTGGGCCGTGAGGCGCCGAAGCGGCGGTGGCGCGGCCGCGGTGGCGCCGCCGCTCAGCCGAGAATACCCGGCAGGTCGAGGCCCTGCTTCTCCGCCCAGTCGCGGGCGATGTCGTAGCCGGCATCGGCATGGCGCATGACTCCGGTCGCCGGGTCGTTCCACAGGACGCGCGTGAGCCGTTGCGCCGCCGCGTCGGTACCGTCGGCGACGATGACCATACCGGCGTGCTGCGAGAAGCCCATGCCGACGCCGCCGCCGTGGTGGAGCGACACCCAGGTGGCGCCCGAGGCGCAGTTGAGGAGGGCGTTGAGGAGCGGCCAGTCGGAGACGGCGTCGGAGCCGTCCAACATCGCTTCGGTCTCGCGGTTGGGCGAGGCGACCGAGCCCGAATCGAGATGATCGCGGCCGATGACGATCGGCGCCTTCAGTTCGCCTTTCGCCACCATCTCGTTGAAGGCGAGGCCGAGACGATGGCGATCACCGAGGCCGACCCAACAGATGCGCGCCGGCAGGCCCTGGAAGTGAATGCGCTCGGCCGCCATGTCGAGCCAGGTGTGGAGGTGCGGATCGTTCGGGATCAACTCTTTCACCTTGGCGTCGGTCTTGGCGATGTCCTCCGGGTCGCCGGACAGCGCCGCCCAGCGGAACGGGCCGATGCCGCGGCAGAACAACGGGCGGATATAGGCCGGCACGAAGCCGGGGAAGTCGAAGGCTTGCGCGACGCCCTCTTCCAGCGCCATCTGGCGGATGTTGTTGCCGTAGTCGGTCACCGGCACGCCGTCGTGCCACCACTCCAACATCGCCTTCACGTGGGTGGCCATCGAGGCGCGGGCTGCCTTCTCCACCGACTTCGGATCGCTCTCGCGCTCGGTCTCCCACTCGGCCAGCGTCCAGCCGGCCGGCAGGTAGCCGTTGATCGGATCGTGGGCCGAGGTCTGGTCGGTAACGAGATCGGGGCGGATGCCGCAGCGACGCATCTCCGGCAGGATCTCGGCGCAGTTGCCGAGGAGGCCGACGGAGATCGGACGGCCGTCCTTCAGTGACGCTTCGATCATCGCTACGCCCTCGTCGAGGGTGTCGGCGCGGGCGTCGAGGTAGCCGGTGCGGAGCCGGAAATCGATGCTCGACGGCCGGCATTCGATCGCGAGACAGGACGCGCCGGCCATGGTGGCGGCGAGTGGCTGGGCGCCGCCCATGCCGCCGAGACCGCCGGTGAGAATCCATCTGCCCTTCCACGAGCCGTCGTAGTGGCGGCGTCCCGCCTCGACGAAGGTTTCGTAGGTGCCCTGCACGATGCCCTGGCTGCCGATGTAGATCCACGACCCGGCGGTCATCTGGCCGTACATCATCAGCCCCTTGCGATCGAGCTCGTGGAACTTCTCCCAAGTGGCCCAATGGGGGACGAGGTTGGAATTGGCGATGAGGACGCGCGGCGCGTCGGCATGGGTGCGGAAGACGCCGACCGGCTTGCCCGACTGGACCACCAGGGTCTCGTCGTCCTTCAGCCGCTTCAGGGTGGCGACGATGCGGTCGAAGCTCTCCCAGTCGCGCGCCGCCCGGCCGATGCCGCCGTAGACCACCAACTCGGACGGCCGCTCGGCGACGTCCGGGTCGAGGTTGTTCATCAACATGCGCATGGCGGCCTCGGTGAGCCAGCTCTGCGCGGTGATCTCCGCACCGCGCGGGGCGCGAACGATACGGTCGTTGTCGATGCGGGTCATGGGGCGGTTCCTCGGGTGAGTTCGTGTCGTCGTGATTTCGGAGAGCTGCGGTGGGCGGAAACGTCCAGCCCCCCTCCCTGGCCCTCCCCCTCGAGGGGGGAGGGAATGGTCGTGGATCTCGCGATCGCCCCTCTCGGGCGGTGCCCGCTCCGAAGCGCGAGCCGATGAAGACGTAGACCTCCCCGCCTGAGTCCCCGCTTCCCTCCGGCCGGAGCCGGAGCTGGGAACCGAGACCTCGCCTCCTGCGTCCCCTCCCCCCTCGAGGGGGAGGGACAGGGAGGGGGCAACTGCGCCGGCGGCGGTTGCCGGCTTCGCGCCTCACCCCGCCGCGAAGGCCAGCGCGCCCTCGAGCGTGGTCTTCAGCACGGCGGCGAGCGGGGCGGCGGAGTCAGGATCCCAGGCCGGTGGCCAGTTGGTCTCGTCGATCTTCGCCGGTTCGTGCAGATAGCCGCGCATGGCCAGTTCCATCTGGACGGCATGGATGCCGGTCTCCGGACGGCCGTAACGGCGGGTGATCCAGCCGCCCTTGAAGCGACCGTCGACGACATGGCCGAGACTGCTCGTCGCACAGGGCGCGGCGATCGCCGCGACGAGCGCCGGATCGCAGGCGGCGCCCGAGTTGGTGCCGATGGCGAACTGCGGCAGTCGTCCGTCGAAGAGGCGGGGAATCGCCGAGCGGATGGAGTGGCAGTCGTAGACCACCACGCGGGAATGGATCGCCCGGAGCCGGGCGATCTCGGCGGCGAGGGTGTCGTGGAAGGGTACGAACCAGTGGTCGCGACGTTCGGCGACCTCGCCGGCGCCGGGTTCGCAGCCCGGGCGATGGAGTTCTTCGCCGTCGAATGTTTCGCACGGGCAGAGACCGGTGGTCGCCTGCCCGGGATAGAGCGAGGCGCCGGAGGGGTCCCGATTGAGATCGATCACCGAACGCGAAACGGTCGAGCGCACGAAGGTGGCACCGAGCCCACGGGCGAAATCGTAGAGATGTTCGACGTGCCAATCGGTGTCGCGACGGGCGAGCCAGGGTGAGACGAAGCGATCGTCGAGACCGACGAGATCGGTGCCGGTGTGCGGGAAGCTCAGGATCAGCGGTGCGTCACCGCGCACGACGCGGAGGACGTCGGGGCCGTTCATGCCGTCCCCTCCAGATCGGGCAGCGCGACCGGCGCCACCGCCGCCTCGATCTCGCCGGCGAGGATCATGTCGGCCACCGCCGCGATGTCGGGGGCGAAGAAGCGATCGTCGTCGAGTGCCGGCACACGGGCGCGGATCGCCGCGCGCACCCGCTCCAGCGCCGGGCTCGACGCGAGCGGTGCGTGGAAGTCACAACCCTGCGCCGCGGCGAGGAGTTCGATCGCCGCCACGTGGGCGACGTTGCGCACCATGCGATGGAGGCGGTAGGCGCCGTGCGCCGCCATCGAGACGTGGTCCTCCTGATTGGCGGAGGTCGGGATCGAATCGACGCTCGCCGGATGGGCCATCTGCTTGTTCTCGGAGACGAGCGCGGCGGCGGTCACCTGCGGAATCATGAAGCCGGAGTTGAGCCCGGGGCGCGGCGTCAGGAAGGCCGGCAGGCGGGAGAGCGACGGGTCGACCAGCAGCGAGATCCGCCGCTCGGCGATCGAGCCGATCTCGCACAACGCCAGCGCGGTGATGTCGGCGGCGAAGGCGACAGGTTCGGCGTGGAAATTGCCGCCGGAGATCGCTTCCGGCTCGGCACCCTCCTCGTGGAAGATCAGCGGGTTGTCGGTGACGCCGTCGGCCTCGCGGGCGAGGGTGGCGGCGACCGAGCGCAGGATGTCGAGGGCGGCGCCCATCACCTGCGGCTGGCAGCGCAGGCAGTAGGGGTCCTGGATGCGGTCGTCGTCGCGGCTGTGGCTGGCACGGATGGCGCTGCCGGCCATCAGCTCGCGCAGGGCCGAGGCGGTCTCGATCTGGCCGGGATGGCGGCGCAGGCGCTGGATACGCGGATCGAACGGCCCGTCCGAACCCTTGGCGGCGTCGGTGGTGAGGGCACCGGCGACGAGCGCGGTGCGGAACAGCCGCTCGGTGGCGAAGAGGGCGTGAAGCGCGTTGGCGGTGGAGAACTGGGTGCCGTTGAGCAGCGCCAGACCTTCCTTGGCGCCGAGGACGACCGGTGCGAGGCCGGCGCGCGCCAGCGCTGCGGCGGCGCTCATGCGCTCGCCGCGGAAGAAGGCCTCGCCGACGCCGATCATCGTCGTGGTCATGTGGGAGAGCGGCGCGAGATCGCCGGAGGCGCCGACCGAACCCTGCGCCGGGACGAGCGGGACGACGTCGCGGGCCAGCATCGCCTCGAGGAGGCGGGCGGTGGCGACGCGCACGCCCGAGGCGCCCTGGCCGAGGTTGGCGAGCTTCAGAGCCATCATCAGCCGGACGATCGCCGGATCGAGCGGTTCGCCGACACCGGAGGCGTGAGAGACGACGAGATTGTGCTGCAGCTTCTCGAGGTCGGCGTCGTCGATGCGGACCGAGGCGAGTTTGCCGAAGCCGGTGTTGATGCCGTAGACCGGCGCCCCCTTCGCGACGATGGCGGCGACGGCCGCGGCACCGGCGGCGATGGCCGCCTCGGCGCTCGGATCGAGGCGGACCGAAGCGCCGCGGGCGATGGCGCGCCAATGGGCGAGAGGGGTGTCACCGGGGGTGAGGATCACGGTCATGCGGTCCGTCCGTTGCGAATGCGGGCGTGGAGGGGCTGGGCGCCGAGGCCTTCGACGAGTTCGGCGAGGGTCTGGACCGACCAGATCGCCAGATCGCAGGCCTTGGCGACCTCGAGCGTGCCGATCTCGGCCTCGCGCCCCAGCGCCCGGGCGGCATTGCGGGTGACGCCGGCGAGGCACTCGTCGACGGTGAGGCCGAAGCGCACCGCGGCGAAATTCATCGCCAGCAGCAGCGAGGTCATCGGCGAGGTGCCGGGGTTGCAGTCGGTCGAGACCGCCATCGCCATACCGTGGGCGCGGAAGGCGTCGATCGGCGGCAGGCGCGTTTCGCGCAGCATGTGGAAGGCGCCGGGCAGCAGCACCGCCACGGTGCCGGCTCGCGCCATCGCCGCGACACCGGCCTCGTCGGTCCATTCGAGATGGTCGGCCGAAAGCGCCGTGAAACCGGCGGCGAGCGCCGCGCCGCCGAGGTTCGACAGCTGATCGGCGTGGAGCTTCACCGGCAGGCCGAGATCGCGTGCCGCGGCGAAGACCCGTGCCACTTGATCGGGCGAGAAGGCGATTTCCTCGCAGAAGGCGTCGGCGGCGTCGACCAGACCCTCGCCGGCGAGCACCGGCAGCATGGCGAGGACGGCATCGATGTGGGCGTCGCGATCGCCGTTCGCTTCGGGCGGCAGGGCGTGAGCGCCGAGGAAAGTGGTGACGACGGCGATGTCGCGGTCGACGCCGAGGCGGCGGGCGGCAGCGAGCATGCGGCGTTCGGAGGCGAGGTCGAGGCCGTAACCCGACTTGATCTCGACCGTGGTGACGCCGTCGGCGATCAGCCGGTCGAGACGCGGCAGGCTCGCTCGCACCAGCTCGTCGACATGAGCCGCGCGGGTGGCGCGGACCGTGGCGGCGATGCCGCCGCCGGCGGCGGCGATGTCGGCGTAGGTCGCGCCGGCGAGACGCGCCTCGAACTCGCCGGCGCGATTGCCGGCGTGGACGAGATGGGTGTGGCAATCGATCAGGCCGGGGGTGATCCAGCGCCCATCGCAGCGCACCACTTCGCCGGCGACGATGTCACCGGGCAGATCGCGGCGCGGGCCGACCCAGGCGATCCGACCGTCCTTCGCCGCCACCGCGCCGTCGTCGATACGGCCGACGCCCGGCCGTCCCGCCGCCAGGGTGGCGAGGCGGGCGTCGGTCCACAAGGTGTCGACGGCGAAGGTCATGCGACGGGGTCTCCGGCACGTACGGAGGATCGAATTCGATGGAACGGACCTTGTGCGAACTCCGACGGGCTGTCAATATGTCTATACATAAAAGCCGTACGAGAGGGCCGAGCCGAGATGGATGCAGCGATCTTCGAACGGGTCCTGACCCCCGAGGGGTGGCGCGGAGACGTCCTGATCGGCTGGTCGGGCGGGCGCATCACCACGGTGGCGCCGGAGGTCGGTGCGGCGACGCCAGCGGCGGTGCGGCGCATTCCGGGCGTCGCGGTCCCGGGGGTCGGCAACCTTCACAGCCATGCTTTTCAGCGCGGTTTCGCCGGCCTCACGGAACGGCGCGGCGCGGGTGCGGAGGACCATTTCTGGACGTGGCGCGAGGCGATGTATCGCTTCGCCGCCGCGATGACGCCGGAGCGGCTGCGGGTGATCGCGGCGCAGGCGCAGATCGAGATGCTGGAGAGCGGTTTCGCCGGCGTCGCCGAATTCCACTACGTCCATCACGCGCCCGACGGTCGGCCCTACGACGACCCGGCGGAAATGGCCGGTGCGGTCGCCGCCGCAGCAGCCGGAACCGGGATCGGCTTGACGCTGCTGCCGGTGTTCTACGCCCACGGCGGCTTCGGCGATCGGCGGATCGGCGACGGCCAACGCCGTTTCGCCTGCGACCTCGATCTCTTCTCGCGCCTCCACGAGTGCGCCGGGCGAATGGTCGCGGCTTTGCCGGAAGGCCGCATCGGCATCGCGCCGCACTCGCTGCGGGCGGTGAACGGCGGCGAACTCGCCGAACTCGTGCGCCGTCACGGTGACGGGCCGATCCACATCCACATCGCCGAGCAGGTGGCCGAGGTCGAGGATTGCCTCGCTGCCACCGGCGCTCGGCCGGTCGATCGGCTCTTCGACCTCGCGGAAATCGATGCCCGATGGTGTCTGGTCCACGCCACCCACGTCACGGCCGGCGAGATCGAGCGGATGGCGCGATCGGGGGCGGTGGCCGGGCTCTGCCCGATCACCGAGGCCGATCTCGGCGACGGCATCTTCCCGGCGGTCGCCTACCGACGGGCCGGCGGGCTCTGGGGGGTCGGCAGCGATTCCAACGTGCTGATCTCACTGGCGCAGGAGTTGCGCCTGCTCGAGCAGTCGCAGCGTCTCGTCGACCGGGCGCGCAACCGCCTCGTCGATCCGCCGCGATCCACCGGACGGACCCTGTTCGACACGGCGGTCGTCGGCGGGGCGCAGGCGCTCGGGCGGCAGACCCATGGGATCACGGTCGGCGCGCCGGCCGATCTCGTCGTTCTCGACGCCGATCACCCCGCCCTCGCCGGTCGCCACGACGATACCGTGCTCGACGCCTGGATCTTCGCCGCGGCGACGAACCCGGTCCGCGACGTGTGGGTCGCCGGGCGACAGGTGGTGAGCGGCGGCCGCCACACGATGCGGGAACGGGTGGCGGGCGAGTTTCGCCGCGTGATGCGCGAGACGGCCGAAATCTGAACGCGCCTCGCTCGGCTCAGCGGCCGAGATCGAAGAATTCGCGGTTGGGGCGCAGGTCGGTGACGTTGGCGAGGCGGTTCGACAGGCCGAAGAAGGCGGAGATGGCGGTGATGTCCCAGGCGTCCTCGTCGGTGAAGCCGTGTGCCTTCAGCCGGTCGAGGTCGTCGGCGCCGATCTCGTGGGAGCGGGTGGTCACGGCCAGGGCGAAATCGAGCATCGCCTTCTGACGGTCGGTGATGTCGGCCTTGCGATGGTTGATCGCGACCTGATCGGCGACCAGCGGATTCTTGGCGCGGACGCGCAGGATGCCGCCGTGGGCGACGACACAGTATTGGCAATGGTTGGCGCCGGAGGTGGCGACGACGATCATCTCGCGTTCGGCCTTGGTCAGGGCGCCGGGCTTCTCCATCAGCGCGTCGTGATAGGCGAAGAAGGCGCGGAATTCGTCCGGCCGGCGGGCGAGGAGCAGGAAGACGTTGGGGACGAACCCCGACTTCTCCTGGACCGCGACGATGCGTTCGCGGATGTCGTCGGGCCAGGAACTCGGATCGGGAACGGGATAACGGGCGACAGAGGCGTGCTGCGGATCGGTCATCGGTGTCTCCTCCCGGCGCGTTTTCGCGAGACGTCGGGCGACCGACGTCTCGATTTTGCCCCGAGGTTACGACGATTCGGGAGCGGCCGTCCGACTTCGGCGACCGGCGGCGGCGGACGATCGGGGATCCGGGGTTCCACGGGCGTCGCGAAAGACCGGATGTCGCGCCCGCCCGCCCGGGTCTATTGCCTTCGGTGAGACGACGCGCGCCGATGGGAACGGGCACGGCGTCGTCGGTGGAGGGCGATCATGGCGCTGTCGAAACTCGAGCAACTGCGGACGATGACGACGATCGTCGCCGATACCGGCGACTTCGAAGCGGTGCGGCGTCTGCGGCCGGTGGATTGCACCACCAATCCGACGCTGGTGGCGAAGGCGATCGCGCTGCCGCATTTCACCGATCTGGTCGAGGCGAGCCTCGCCTGGGGACGGACGCTTTCGGGGGAGCGGGGGAAGGTGATCGAGGCGATCGCCGATCGACTGGCGGTCGAAGTCGGCGCGCGGCTCTGCGAGCTCGTGCCCGGGCGGGTATCGACGGAGGTCGACGCCGACCTCTCCTTCGACACGGTCGCGACGGTGGCCAAGGCGCGATCGATCGTCGCCGCCTATGCGGCTCGCGGCATCCCGCGCGAGCGCATCCTGATCAAGATCGCCGCGACCTGGGAAGGGGTCCGCGCCGCCGAGATCCTCCAGCGCGAGGGGATCGACTGCAATCTGACGTTGATCTTCTCGGTGACCCAAGCGGTCGCCGCGGCGGATGCCGGCGCCTTCCTGATCTCACCCTTCGTCGGGCGCATCCTCGACTGGTGGGTGAAGGCGACGGGAAAGAGCTACACGGCGGCGGAAGATCCGGGCGTGCGGTCGGTCGCCGCGATCTGGCGCTACTTCAAGGCGCACGGCGTCTCCACCGTGGTGATGGGGGCGTCGTTCCGCAACGTCGGAGAGATCGAGGAACTGGCGGGCTGCGACCGGCTGACGATCTCGCCGCAGTTGCTCGACGAACTCGCCGCGGCGGAAGGGCCGCTCGAACGACGGCTGATCGCGCAGGACGGCGAGGCTCCGTCACGTATCGTGCTCGACGAAAAGAGCTTCCGCTGGCGGATGAACCAAGACGCGATGGCGAGTGAGAAGCTCGCAGAGGGGATTCGTCTCTTCGCGCGAGATCTGGTTGCACTGAAGGAAACGATCGATACGCGGTTGTGAGCCGGCTATTCCCGTGCGGTCCTCGTTCGATCGCGCCAGCTTGACCGATGATCAGGCGGGCGTCACGGTTCCGGTCTCCGATGGGCCCCGACACCGCGACGAGGAGACGCCATCTTGACCCTGATCATACCTCTCGGCCTCGCCTTCCTGATGTTGTGCGTGGGGCTCGAGACGCGGATCGCGGACTTCCGGGCGCTCGCCCATGCGCCGCTCGGGGTCGCTGCCGGGTTGGTTTCGCAGATCGTCGGGTTGCCGCTCATCGCCATCGCCGTCGCCCATCTCCTCGGGCTGCCGGCGGCCCATGCCGTCGGTGTCGTTCTCGTGGCGGCGGCGCCGGGCGGGGTGACGGCCAACTTCGTGACCCTGATGGCGGCGGGTGACGTGGCGCTGTGCGTCACCGTCACGGTGCTCGGCAGTCTCGCCGCGCCGCTCACCGTGCCGATCGTCGTCGGCCTCGCCTTCCACCTCTTCGCCGGCGACAGCGTGGCGCTGTCGCTGCCGCTCGGGCCGACGATCGGCGCGGTCTTCGTCACCACCGTGGTGCCGCTGGTCATCGGGATCGCGGTGGCCGAACGGCACGCCGAAGCGGTCGCCCGGGCGCGGCCGATCCTGCGGCGCGCTTCCTTCCTGGTCTTCCTCGTCATCGTCGTCACCGCCATCGCTTCGCAATGGTCGGCGCTCGTCACGTCGTGGAAGGTCGTCGGTCTGGCCGACATCCTGCTCAATCTGGCGGCGATGGCGGTGGCCGCGGCACTCGGCAAGGCCGTCGGGGTGAAGGCGCCCGGGCTCGTGGCGCTGTCGATCTCCGGGGGCCTGCGCAACATCGCCCTGGCGTTGACGGTGGCGATCGGCATCCTCGGGCGACCCGACATCGCGGTGGCGGCGACGGTCCACGTCTTCGTGATGAACGCCTCGGCGCTGGCGTTGGTCGCGATGCGGCGTCGCAGCCGGCTTGTCCGAGATCAAGGAGCGTCGACCTGAAATGTGATCTCGTTTTCCATCGAGGAGATCCGCGACGCGCGGATCGGTCTCGCGTGGACGCTTGAGCGCACCACGAGTGATGAGCACGAGGGTTCGGCCTTGAGGGCTCGACGGACACGAAGCGGCTGGCTCGCCACGCTGCGCCGGTTCTCCGGCGTCGGTGCGGTCGTCTTCGCCGTCGTGTTCATGGTCGGGGTGGCGCGGGCTCATGCGCTGGCGCTCGTCTCGGGCGACGATGAACTCTGCTTCGCCATGGGCTTCGCCGGTCGCACCGCGACGCCCACGTCGGACCCTGCCGATCTCGCCGACGGCAGCCACGCCTGCTGCGATCTGAGCCTCTGTCTCGATGCGTCGACGTTGCCGCCGAGCGAGCCGCCGTACGTCGCGCCGCGGCGTATCGTCCGCCGTCGGGCGCGGGTACGCCGGTCGGTCTCGACCACGTGCGTGCGGCGTTGCGGCGGTAATCGGCCGCGCGGCCCGCCCACCCTCTGATCTTCCCGAAAGCGTCGTGGCCGCCGCCGAGCGGTCGCGCGATCGGGCGAGACCGCGAGAGTGGCGTCGGCCGGTTCCCGAAAGCCTCCATTCGCACCTCGTCCGTCGGACTGCTCCGACCACCCGTCGACGGTGTGCGTCGAGGCGACCTCCCCGGTTCTCCTGCCCCGGGCGTGTCGCCTCCGCCACCATCCAGGGGTGAGACGCGGAGCCGGACGACGCATCTCGATCCGTATGAAATGTCGCGGCCCCGTCTCTGCTTGACGGGGATCAAGGATCCGTTGTCCCCATGTGTCAGTGTCCGGCGCGGAAAGGGACGTGACTCGTCGTCGGTGACGGCGAGCCGGGAGGTCGGACGGATCTCCTCTCCCGTGTCCGGGTCATCCATGAGCGATGGCGGGCACGGCCGGCGGACCCGACCCGAGAACCGAGCAGATTTCGCGATCGAAACGCAACGTTTCGTCGGTATCGGCGTTCGCCGACCGCGTAGGGGTGTTCTTTGCCGTCGAACCGGGACGGTCGGGAGCCGCGGTAGCGAGCGACGAGGCACGAAAGTGGCGGAAGATCAGGGATCGAACAGAGCAGGAGTGCGATCATGAGATCGTTTCTGAAGACGACCGTCGCGTTGGGTGTGCTCGCGGGTCTGGGCGGCGCGGCCTGGGCGGAGAACCTCGATGACGTGATGAAACGCCGTGGCCTCAGTCAGAAGGATCTGCTGGCGGCCGCCAAGACCTATACGCCGACCGGCAAACGCGACGAATTCGTGGTCTTCTCGTCCGGCGGTCAGGCCGGCCAGATCATCGTCTACGGCGTGCCGTCGATGCGCATCCTGAAGTACATCTCGGTGTTCACGCCCGAGCCGTGGCAGGGCTTCGGCTACGACGAGGAATCGAAGAAGGTCCTCAAGCAGGGCTGGATCGACGGTCGCGAGATCACCTGGGGCGACACCCACCATCCGGCGATCACCGAGACGAACGGCAAGCTCGACGGCGAATATCTGTTCATCAACGACAAGGCGAATCCGCGCGTCGCGGTCGTCTCGCTGCACGACTTCGAGACCCAGCAGATCGTCGTCAATCCGATCCTGCAGTCCGAGCACGGCGGCACCTTCGTCACGCCGAACTCCGAATACGTGCTCGAAGCGGCGCAGTATCCGGCGCCGCTCGGCCGCGTCTACGCGCCGCTCTCGGAATTCAACGAGAAGTATCGCGGTGCGATGACCTATTGGAAGTTCGATCGCGCCAAGGGCCGCATCGACGAATCCAAGTCGTTCTCGATCGAACTGCCGCCCTACACCCAGGACCTGTCGGACGCCGGTAAGGGTCCGTCGGACGGCTGGTCGTTCACCAACTCGTTCTGCGCCGAGCGTTACGTCGGCGGCATCGAGCAGGGCAAGCCGCCGTTCGAGGCGGGTTGCTCGGCCAACGACGCCGACTATCTGCACGTCATCAACTGGAAGAAGGCGGCGGAACTGGTCGCGGCCGGTAAGGCCGGCAAGATCAACGGCCACGACGTGCTGTCGATGAAGACCGCCGTCGAAGAGGGCATCCTCTTCCTGATCGCCGAGCCGAAGTCGCCGCACGGCGCCGACGTCACCCCGGACGGCAAGTACATCATCGTCGGTGGCAAGCTCGACACCAACGTCACCGTCTATTCGTGGGAGAAGATCAAGGCGACGATCGACGCCAAGAAGTTCGCCTCCAAGGATCCGTACGGGATCCCGATCCTCGACATGAAGGAAGTCGTACACAAGCAGGTTCAGCTCGGCCTCGGCCCGCTGCACACGCAGTTCGACTCGAAGCCCTGCATCGCCTACACCTCGCTCTACGTCGACAGCCAGGTCGCCAAGTACGACTATTGCGAAGGCAAGGTGCTCGACAAGATCTCGGTGCACTACAACATCGGCCATCTGATGGCGATGGAAGGCGAGTCCATGGCGCCGGGCGGCAAGTACCTCGTCGCCCTGAACAAGCTGTCGATCGATCGCTTCAACCCGGTCGGTCCGCTGCATCCGCAGAACCATCAGCTGATCGACATCACCGGCGACAAGATGGAACTGCTCTACGACATGCCGATCCCGCTGGGCGAGCCGCACTATGCGACCTCGATCGCGGCCGAGAAGCTGAAGCCGCTGGTGCGCTACAAGTACGGCACCGACAGCCGGACCGGCGAGGCTCATCCGGCCGCGGTGCGTCCGGGCTCGGAGAAGATCGTGCGTGAACCGGGCAAGGTCACGGTCTACGGCACGGCGATCCGCTCGCACTTCACGCCGGAAATCGTCGAAGCCAACGAAGGCGACCAGGTCACCTTCCACATCACCAACGCGGAGCGCGCCGAGGACGAGACCCACGGCTTCACCGTCGACACCTATTCGGGCAACCTCAGCCTCGAGCCGGGCAAGACCGCGTCGGTGAGCTTCAAGGCCGATCGTCCGGGTGTGTTCTCCTACTATTGCACCGAGTTCTGCTCGGCGCTCCATCTGGAGATGGAAGGCTACCTGCTGGTCAAGCCGAAGGGCATGGCGGACGCCACCCCGGCGGCGGTCAAGGACGCGGTCGCCTACACCAAGGCGGACTTCGACAAGCAGTACAAGACCAACCTCGATACCCAGGCGGTCATCGACTCGGTGGTCAAGTTCATCATGTCGACCAACTACAAGGACTTCCCGACCGTCGTCGCCCTCGTCGAGGACGCCGTCGACCAGCTGAACTTCGCCAAGGACGCCAAGGACAAGACCGACGCGGCCGCGGCCAAGCAGGACTGGCAGCAGGGAACCCTGTGGGCGAACCAGTGGTGGCAGTATCAGGTCAAGGCCGCGGACATCGGTCTGCGCGTCAAGACCTACCTGGAAGAGAACGGCGCCAAGGTGATCGCCAAGTGAATTCCATCCGGAGACCCCGCCGGCTCGGCCGGTGGGGTCTCCCACGAGATCCGAGGGGGCGGTTCACCGCCCTCTCGCCGTTCCCGGACGTCCGGGACGTCGAGACGAAACGAAAAAGACGCGAATCAGGGCGATATCGACCGACGACTCAACCGTGTCCACCGAACGCCACCCGGCGACGGCGGCGCGATCGACGACCCCGGCTCGTGGAATGCGCGAGCAGCCAGAGGAAGACCGTCATGCTTCGAATCGCAACCGGCCTCGTCGCCGCCTTGCTGATCTCCACCGCCTCTGCCGCGGCCCAGACCGCAGCGCCCGACGGTAAGGCGTTGTTCGCCTCCAAGACCTGCGTCGCCTGTCATGGCCGCAACGGCGCCCGAGCGATCCAGGTGTTCCCCAACATCGCCGCTCAGGACGCGAAATACCTGCTGGCGCAGATGAACGACATCGCCGACGGCAAGCGCATTTCCGGCAACGACGATCGCGGCTATCCGCGCACCCAGGGCATGAAGGACATCATGCATCTGGTGAACGCCGAGGAGCGCGCGGCGATCGCCGACTACCTCGCCAAGGCGGAACCGGCGAAGGTGAAACCGCTCGATCCGCCGATCGACGACGCCCGCCGGGCGGCAGGCAAGGACGCCTATGCCAAGGGCGGCTGCACCACCTGTCACGGCGCCGACGGCCTGAAGCCGCTGGCCAGCTACCCGATCATCGGCGGTATGAAGCGCGATTATCTCGTGTTGCAGATGACGGAAATCAGGGACGGCATCCGCAAGAACGGTAAGGTGGCGACGATGCTGCCCTTCGCCAAGAAGCTCGACGACACGAAGATCGCAGCGATCTCAGATTACCTGTCCCAGATCGAGCGTCCGGCCAAGTGACGCCACGGACGGAAGAAACCGGAGACATCATATGAAGAAGTTCCTCTCCTCCAGCGTCGCCGCCGCGGTCCTTCTGGTCGCCGGCGTTGCCTATGCGGCCGGTCCCGCGGCGGTCGACAGTGCCACCTTCGAAGCCAACAAGCAGAAGAAGGAATGGATGAGCCAGGGCGGCGAGCGTGAAGAGGCGCTGCATCTCGCGCCCAACAAGGCGAACGGCAAGGACGTCTACGAAGTCTGCTCCGCCTGCCACATGCCGGAAGGCTGGGGTCTGACCGACGGCACCTTCCCGCAGCTCGCCGGTCAACATCGCACCGTCATCATCAAGCAGCTCGCCGACATCCGCGACGGTCACCGCGACAATCCGACCATGTATCCGTTCGCGCTGCCGTCCGAGATCGGCGGCACTCAGGCGATCGCCGACGTGTCGGAGTACATCGCCGGGCTGAAGATGAATCCGGAGAACGGCGTCGGCAAGGGCGACGACCTCGAACTGGGCAAGAAGCTCTACGCCGACAACTGTGTGCGCTGCCACGGCGAAGCCGGCGAGGGCAACGCCGAAAAGTACTATCCCCGTATCCAGGCGCAGCACTACGAGTACCTCGTGCGTCAGTACAAGTGGATCAAGGAGGGCAAGCGCCGCAACTCCAATCCGGAGATGGTCGAGCAGATCAAGAACTTCTCCGATCGCGATACGCTCGCGGTGCTCGACTACGTGTCGCGGTTGAAGCCCTCGGCGGATCTGGTCGCGCCGAAGGGTTGGAAGAACCCGGACTTCCAGTGATCGTGCTTCGAGGGGAGGTTGCGACCTCCCCTCGGCGATCCGGTACGAGAGCCGCCACGCGTGTCGCGTCCGTGCGGCTCTCGTCGTTTTCCGCCCGTCGGCCGTGCCGGGAATGCAGGTCTCACTTGCCTCATTTCAAGGAGCACGACCGCGCCGCATGGAATATGGATTTCCGATCGAAGATTTCGTGCGCGCGGCGTTCGACGCCGCCGCCATGCAGGGGATACGACCGATGACGTCCACTCCTTCGGCCCAGCCGACCGCCAAGTCCGGTTCCGGCATGGCCGGCATCCTGTTCCGCGTTCTGTGTCTGGTGGCCCTGTTGGCGCTGGGCGCGTCCTACTTCCAGCCCGCCTGGTGGGTGTCGCTGAAGGCGCCGAACTATCCCGAGCACGCCTTTCCCGACGGCGTGAAGATCCACTTCCACGTCGACCGGGTGGCCAACGGCTGCCAGATGCGCGAATCGAAAGAGGTGCTCGAGAAGGAAGCGCTCGACTGCGTCCACGAGATGGACACCATCAACCACTTCGTCGGCATGTACCCGATCGCCTCGGGCGGTCCGGTGGAGAAGCTCTTGTCGCCCTTCCTGTTCTCGATGATCGGGGTGTGTATCGTCGGCTTCGCGGTGCCCGGAGTCCTGGCGCGCACCACGGTCATGGGCCTCGGCTTCGCCGGCGTCGCGGTGTGGATGTCGATGGCGCTCTATGCACCGAACGGCGTGCAGTACCTCGGTAAGGGCTGGGTCACCGGCCTCGTCGACAGTCTCGGCCGCTCGGAGGACGAGACCAAGGACCAGGAGATGCATCCGATCGTCAAGCAGCTCAGGGAGTCGCTCGCCAAGTCGGGCATCATGGTGGGTAACGAAGGGCCGAAGGTCGCGGCGGCTGCCACCAAGGCGCAGTTGATCGACGTGCTGAAGGCGGTCTACGAGATCAAGGCGCCGGTCAGCCTGACCGATCCGACGGTCGGCAAGTGGACCGGACGCGGCATCGACGTGATGGCCTGGCACTACGAGGAGAGCCTGGGGCGTTGGTTCAACGAACCTGTCAAGAACCAGCGTCTGGTGGCGATCATGAAGACCGCGACCCACATCGTCTTCGGCGGCGTGCTCGCCGCCATGGCGCTGCTGCTGTGGATCGGCACGCGGCCGCGTTCGGCGCTGTTCGTGGCGCTCGCCGCCGTCCCGATGATCCTGCCGCTGGGCTTCATCGCGGAATATTCGGCTTGGCTCTGGTGGTACGGCCACAGCCTCAACGCCATGGGCGCGTTCACGCTGAAGCCGTTCATGCCGACGGTCTTCGGCGACGGCAAGGTGGCGCAGTTCTCGACCCATTCCTATCCGGCGATGGGCTTCGGGCTGATGTGTGTGGTGGGCGTGTCGATGGCGGTGGCGGCGCTGATGCGGCGTTCGCTGCCGGACGAGGCCAAGACCTGAGGCGGAGACGATCGCCATGATCGGCTCGTATCGGCTGACGAGTTGGGTGAAGGGGGGGATCGCCGCGGGCTTCGCGCTGGGCGTCGTGGCTCTCGTCGGGGCGGGCGTCGTGCGCTACGCCGAGATGCGGGGCGTCGACGACCTCACCCGCGACGCCGGCTTCGCCGACCATCATCCGCCGGCGCCCGATCCGCGCTCGGAAGAGGAACTCGAGGACCTGCGCAGGTTCCCGCCGGGTGCGGTGGCGCTGCAGCCGCTGATCGACGCCACGCCGACCGGCGGCACCCTGCGCCTCGAGGCCAAGATCTACGCGGCCCCCGGTCGTGTCACGCGGACGATGCGCATCGAGGGTGTGCCGGGCGCCACGATCGTCGACGGCGGGGGTATCGGATCGTTGATCACGGTCGAGGCCGACGACGTGGCGATGACCGGGGTCACCCTGCGCAATTCGGGAGATCGCCACGAGACCACCGACAGCGCCGTACGGCTCCGCGCCAAGCACGGTTCCTACAAGGACAACGTCATCGAGGACTGCCTTTTCGGCTTCGAACTGCGGCAGGCCGATCGCAACATCATCCGCCGCAACAAGATCGGCTCGAAGGACCTGCCCGAAGCGCTGCGCGGCGACAGCGTCCGGGTGTGGTATTCGAACGGCAACATCATCGAGGACAACGAGATCACTCACGTCCGCGACACGGTGGTGTGGTATTCGACCGACAACATCATCAATCGCAACCGTATCGTCGATAGCCGATACGGCATCCATTTGATGTATTCCCACAAGAACAAGCTCAACGGCAACAGCTTCCTGTCGAATACCGTCGGCATATTCCTGATGTACGCGAACGACAACGATGTCATCGACAACGTCATCCACTACAGCCAGGGGCCGTCGGGAATCGGGTTGGGGTTCAAGGAGTCGTCGAACACGCGGGTCGAGCACAACGACTTCTTCGCCAATGCGCGCGGCATCTTCATGGATGCGTCGCCCTACGATCCGGAAGGGTTCAACCACTTCCGCTACAACCGCATCGCCTACAACGGGACGGCGGTGTGGTTCCATTCCGACTGGGAAGGCAACACCTTCGAGGACAACGCCTTCGTCGGCAATCACACCGGTGTCAGCGTCTACGGTACCGGCTCGGCCAACCGCAACCGCTGGCGCGGCAATCTGTGGGACGACTGGGTCGGCTTCGATCGCGACGGCGACGGCTTCGGCGACACGCCCTACGAGAGCTGGAGCTGGGCCGACCGGCTGTGGATGGACGTCCCCGACGCCCAGTTCTTCCGCACCTCGCCGTCGCTCGAGCTGATCGACTTCGTCGAACGACTGGGTTCGCTCACCGAACCACGCCTGATCGTGCGCGACGCGGCCCCACGCCTGCACCTGCCGGATGCCGACATCGGTGCCCGGGGCACCAAGCGGCCGGAGAAGACTTCATGACCGATGTGAACGACACCGAAAACGGCGGCGGGGCGACCGGCCAGCCGAAACGCTCGCGCAAGGTGGACGAAGAACGCCGCCGCTTCCTGCGCTCGCTGGCGGTGGGGGGGGCGGTCACCTGTGTGGCGCTCGCCGGCTTCGCCCAGCACAAGATGGCGCATGCCGGTCCGCGCCTCAGGCCGCCCGGGGCGCTCGACGAGGAGGCCTTCCTCGCCGCCTGCATCAAGTGCGGCCAATGTGTCCAGGTCTGTCCGATCCGCGCCATTCACCTCGGCGATCTCGACGAGGGGCTGAGCAACGGCGTGCCCTACATCGCGGCGCGCGATCAGGCCTGCGATTTCTCCTGCGACGCCACCCAGTGCATCCTGGCCTGCCCCACCGGCGCGCTGTCGCATTCGATCGACAAGAAGGAACAGGTGAAGATGGGCGTGGCGAAGCTCGTCGAGCCCGACGCCTGCCTCGCCCGCCAGGGCAAGGGATGGAAGGGCTCGGCGCGCGGCCCGGCATTCCCCGGGGTGCTGCGCTATGCCGAGATCGATCGCTGGAAGGCGCAGCCGGTGGCCGCCCACCCCTACGATCTGCCGCTGTGCGATCTCTGTGTCCGCCATTGCCCGATCGACGGGGCGATCTCGCTCGAGCCGATGCCGGAGGATCCGGGCTCGGGCAGGCGGACGCCGGTCGTCGCCAAGTCCTGCGTCGGCTGCGGCGTCTGCGAGATGATGTGCCCGACGTCGCCGATCGCCATTCGCGTCGAGGTCATCACCTCGGGCCGTGAACCGGAAGGGAAGCACACATGAGACCCGGATTCGTCGGCCGCACCATCGACGGCCTCGGCCTCCTGTTCGGTCGCCAGCCCCAGAAGCCCACTCCGGAGGAGATCACCGAGGAGGCGCGCGCCATGCACCTCTTCAAGAAGACGCCGGACGAGCGCAAGCGCCGCAAGGAGGCGATCCGCGAAGAGCTGGAGCACCCGCAGGCCTCGAACAAGTGGCGCATCCGCCGCTGGATCTCGATCCTGGTGCTCAACGGTATCTTCGTCGCCTCCTATTGGAGCGACCTGCAACTGGTGGAGGGGGCGTTGACGGCCAGCCGCGTCCTCGGCTTCCACTTCGCCGATCTCAATTCGTCGCTGCAGCTGATGCTCGCCCACAAGCATGTGGTCATCAATCTGCTGATCGGCATCACCACGGTGTTGTTGTTCTATCTGGCGCTCGGCGGACGGACCTTCTGCTCCTGGGTCTGCCCCTATCACCTGCTGTCGGAGATCGCCGAGAAGATCCATCTGAAGCTGGTCGAGAAGCGCTGGGTGAAGGACCATCCGCTCGACCGGCGGCTCAGGACGGTGATGTTCGGCATCTTCGCCGCGCTCGCCTTCGTCACCGGCTACACGCTGTTCGAGACGATCTCGCCGGTCGGCATCCTGTCGCGATTCCTGACCTACGGTACCGGGATCGGTCTGATCTGGATCGGCGCCCTGCTGGCGATCGAGGTGTTCTGGTCGCGGCGCATGTGGTGCCGCTATCTCTGCCCGATCGGCTTGACTTATGGCATGGTCGGCACCGTCACGCCGGTTAGAGTCGTGCACGACGTGACCTTCTGCTTCCACGAAGGCAAATGCCGGGACGTCTGTCTGGTGCCGCACGTGCTCGACATGACCAAACTGGGCTATGCTACCGAGGTGCGCACGCCGATCGGTCCGGACTGCACGCGTTGCGGCATGTGCCTCGACGTCTGTCCGACCGGTGCGTTGCGCTTCGACGTCAAGGGGATCACCAAGGTCGAACAGCCGGCCGAGTGATCTTTCGCGACGGACCGGTCACGGTCGCCGCCCGAGGGGGGTGGCGACGGTCGCCGGGCGGGACCGCCCGCCGAACAAGGACGGACGACGTATGATTTCGCTGAAAGGGGTGGTGAAGAGCTTCGGAGCCGCCCGAATCCTGAACGGGATCGACCTCGACGTGCCGGACGGCCAGCGCATCGCGCTGATCGGCTCGAACGGCGCCGGCAAGACGACGCTGTTCCGCTGTCTGCTCGGCGAGTATACCCACGAAGGGTCGGTCACGGTCGACGGTCGCGATCCCCGGCACCACCGCACCGAGGTGCTGCGTCTGGTCGGCTTCGTGCCGCAGATCGCGCCGCGGCTGGAGATGCCGGTGGCGGCGCTGATGCGCTACGTCGCCGACGTCACCGGCGGTCGGGTCGAGGACATGGAGGCGATCGCCGCCCGCATGGGCCTCGACGTCGCGCCGATCCGCAGCCGCGCCTTCGTCAAGCTCTCCGGCGGCATGAAGCAGAAGCTGCTCATCGCCATGGCGCTCGGCCGGCCGACGCGCCTGCTGATCCTCGACGAGCCCGCGGCCAATCTCGATCCGGGCGCGCGCGCCGTGCTCTTCGAACTGCTCGCCGAACGGCCGGAGGTGACGATGGTCATCTCCTCGCACCGCATCGACGAGATCGCGGCGCTGGTCAATCGGGTGATCGAACTCGAACACGGCCGCATCATCCTCGACGACACGGTCACCGACGCCGGGGCGCTGGGGTCGACCTTCACGGTGCGGCTGGAGACGGCGCGGGCCGAGCCGAGCTTCGCCCGGGCGGCGACCGAATGGGGGCTGACCGAGACGAGCGAGGGGCGGTGGACGGGCTCGATCGCCGGTCCCGATCGCCTGCGCTTCCTCGGTTTCGTCGCGCGCCATGCCGGTCTGGTGAAGGGGTTCACCCTCGACGAAGAGGCGGCGAGCGCGGGAGGGGATCGTGATGCGGTCGCTTCCCTATCGTGACCGGTCGCACGGCTTCTCGCGGCGCGGCTTCGTCGGCGCCGGCCTGTCGGCCGCCGCGGTGGCGATGCTGCCCGCCTGCTCGGAGGTGACGCCGGAGCCGCGCAAGATCAAATGGGGCCGCGACGTCTGCGAGTTCTGCCACATGGTGTTCGGCGATCGTCGTTACGCCGCCGAGATCTGGGACGGGGCGAATAATCGCGCCCGGATCTACGACGATTTCGGCTGCGCCGTGCTGGCGGCGGACGAGATGGGAGTGCTCGACCGTACCGAGGTGCGGTTCTGGGTGACCGACGATCTCGATCCGACCCGTTGGCTCGATGCGCGCACCGCACATTATCGCGCCGAAGTGGTGACACCGATGGGCTACGGCCACTCCGCCGCTTCCACCGCCGCCGGCCATCCGATGAGTTTCGCCGCCGCGGCGAGCGCCATCCGCGACAAGGCCGCCTGTGAACACAAGATCTGAGGAGAGAGAGTTGCGCGCTCCCGAAACGGTACCCGCCGCCGCGCCCGCCGGCTCGTCCTTCTGGACCGGTTTCGCCGCGACCTTCCGGCTCGAGGTGGCGGAGGCGTTCCGGGCGCGTTGGTTCGCCTTCTATGCGCTGGTGTTCTTCGGGCTGGTGGGCATGCTGCTGGTCTTCGGCCTGACCGAGAGCCGGGTCCTCGGTTTCACCGGGCTGTCGCGCACGCTCGTCACCTACATCCAGCTGACCATGGCGATCCTGCCGGTGTTCATCCTGATCACCACCGTGCGCTCGCTCGCCGGCGATCGCGAGGCGGGCGTGTTCGAATACGTCCTCGGCCTGCCGGTCGGCATCGGTGCGTGGTACGCCGGCCGCTTCCTCGGCCGCTATCTGCTCGCCGCCGCCCCGGTGATCGCGGCGCTCTTCGCCGCGGTGATCTACGGGGCGGTGCGCGGCGTGCGCGTGCCGTGGCTCGAGCTCGGCTTCGACATCGGCCTGCTGCTGGTCATGATCTTCGCCTTCGTCGGTCTCGGTTTTCTGATCTCGGCGGTGACCCGGTCGGTCGACACGGCGCAGACGCTCGCCTTCATCATCTGGCTCGTCCTGGTGCTGGGGCTCGATCTGGTGTTACTCGGAGCGCTGATCCGTGGACGGATGGCGATCGAAGGCGTCGTCGCCATCGCCATGCTCAATCCGCTGCAGGTGTTCCGCACCGGCTCGATGCTGCTGTTCGATCCGCAACTGGTGCTGCTCGGACCGACCGCCTTCACGGTCTTCGACATCTTCGGTCGAGCCGGTTTCATGGTGTGGTCCTTCGCCTATCCGCTGGTTCTCGGCCTCGTCACCGCGCTCGGTGGCTGGGCGATCTTCCGCCGGGGCGATCTGCCGTGAAGGAGCCGTCGATGTCCGAAGTCTCCTCCGTCACGGAACTCTCGCGCTTCTCGCTGTGGATCCGCGCGGTCCGGCCGCGGACGCTGTCGATCTCGGTGGCGCCGATCATCGTCGGCGTCGCCCATGCCTGGGCGACCCACGAGCGTGTCGCGGTGGTGCCGGTGGTCGCCGCGACGATTTCGGCGCTCGCCATCCAGATCGCCACCAACCTCGCCAACGACGCCGCAGACGGCGAACGTGGCCACGACGGGCCGGCGCGGCTCGGTCCCGAGCGTGTCACCGGGTCGAGCCTGATGAGCGCGGCGGAGGTGAAGCGCGGGGCGGTCGTCGCCACGCTGGTCGCGGCCCTCTTCGGCCTCGTCGCGGTGGTCCACGGTGGTGTGCCGATCCTGCTGATCGGGCTCGCCTCGATCCTCGCCGGCTGGGCCTATTCCAACGGACCCCTGCCGATTTCGGCGACGCCGACCGGCGAGGCCTTCGTCGTCGCCTGTTTCGGAGTGGCGGCGGTGGTCGGCATCGAATGGCTGGCGAGCGACGCCGTCGGGGCGAGCGCCGCGGCGCTCGGCGTCGCCATCGGTCTGCCGGCGGCGGCGGTGCTCACCGTCAACAATCACCGCGATCGCGACGAGGATGCGCGCAACGGCCGGCGGACGCTGGCCATTCTGCTCGGCGCGCGGGGATCGAAGGCGCTCTATGCGGTGGAGCTTCTCGTGGCGGTGGCGATCGCCACGGCGGTCGTCGCGCCGCGCGGGCTCGCGGTGACGTTGCTGGTCGCCGCCTGTGCCGTTCCGGCGCTCGTGGCGTCGTGGCGGCTGGCGCGGATGCCGGTCGGGCGCGAACTCAACGGCCGGCTCGCCGCCACCGCCGGCTTCCAGATGATGCTCGCCATGGTGATCGCCGTGGCCCTGATCGGAGGGATCGCCTGATGCGCTCCGCCCTTCTCGCTCTGGCGCTCGTCGCGGCGGCTCCGGCGGTCGCCGCCGATCTGGTCGAGAGTGCGCCGAAGCCGGTGACGATCACCGTCCAGGATCGGGAAGGCCGCGACCTGGCGCCGACCTCGCTCGGCGGTAAGCTGACGCTCGTGCATTTCTGGGCGACGTGGTGCGGCACCTGCCGCACCGAATTCCCGGCGATCGACGCGCTCCAGCGCGAGATGCGGGCCGACGGCGTCCAGGTGGCGGCGGTGTCGCTCGATCGGCTCGGTTGGCCGGCGATCGATCGCACCATCCGGGCGCTGGAGATCCGTGAGGTGACGCTCCTGCACGACCGCAATCGCGAGGCGGCCCAGACCCTCGCGGTGCCGGGCCTGCCGACGACGGTGGTGCTCGACGGCGAGGGGCGCGAGGTCGGCCGTATCGTCGGCGCCGGCGACTGGCAAGACGAGGCACTGCGCGACAAGCTGCGCAAGCTCGCCGGCAAGTGATACCGGGCTGATGAATTTCGGACTCGTCCGAAATTCATCAGCGTTACCGCCTGACCGGCCGACGCCCGTTCGGGCTTGCCATCGCCCATGAAGTTCTGAACAGGTCGGAACTTCATGGGCTCGGTATGAGCGGCGGTGGTTCCGGCACTTCGGCGGAACCTTGGCCGAGACCGGCCTTCGAAGGCCTACGGCGATGTCGCCGACGTTCCCGAGGTCGGGTCTCTCCGGTCGGGAACGTCGGAGATTTCTTCCGGCGCGCCGCCGTCAGACCGGACCGGTGTATTCGCCGCGCGCGGGGTAGTCGGCCTTGATGGTGAAATCGAGGGCCGGGATCATCTCGGCGAAGTTCGGTCGGACGAAGGGCATCGACTGGACCGAGAGGTAGTAGATCGTCCGGTCGGGGCGGATCAGGAAGACGCCCGGTTCGGAGAACAGGGCCGGCTCCTCGATGCCGATCGAGGTCTTGCCGCGCGAGGTCGAGACGTAGAGGCCCCAGTCGCGCGCCGCGGCGAGGTTCAGGCCATGGCCGATCCGCAGCGCCGAAGCGCCGATCTTCTCGGCCATCCGCGCCGCGCGTTCCCCATCGTCGCCGCTGACGGCGACGGTGGTCACGCCGCGCTCGGCGAAGGCCGGGGTGAGACGCTCGAGGTCCTCGAGATATTTGGCGCAGATCGGGCAGTGAAGGCCGCGATAGAAGCAGACCAGGGTGACGTATCGGGGCGCTTCGGTGGCGAGATCGAAACGTCCGCCGCCGACGAGGTCGACGGTGAGATCGGGGGCGAGCTGGCGGGGAACGAGCATGGGGGTGTTGTCCTCGGTGGCGGCCGGTCGGAGGCCGGTTGATGGAGCGCTCCGTATCGTCCATGATATCGAGCATGAAAGTTCCGAATTACATGATCGAAAATCCGATCCGGGCCAAATATGACCGGCTCGCCGCCTTCTTCGAGACGTTCGACCTCACCGTCGAAGTCCTGTCACCGGTGGCGCCCGGCCGGCGGGTCGAGCTCGTGGTGATCGGCCGGGACGGAAACCCGGAATCGGTCGGTCTGAGGATGAAGGGGATCGAGGCGGGGGCCTGTGAAGGCCAGGTGCTCGCCGCAGCGGCGGTGGCGTTCGAAGGGGGCGCCAATCCGTTGGTCGCCGCTCTGCCGGATCGTCTCGA
Source organism: Pinisolibacter sp. (assembly GCF_036782435.1). NCBI lineage: Bacteria > Pseudomonadati > Pseudomonadota > Alphaproteobacteria > Hyphomicrobiales > Ancalomicrobiaceae > Pinisolibacter > Pinisolibacter sp. The sequence continues at coordinate 27,433 of NZ_DAIPZB010000004.1, forward strand.
CATCGCTCTGGAGACGGCGCCGCTGCTGGAGCCGGTGGTCACCGCCTTCGTGCGCGAGGCGCGGAACGATCGATGCGGCCGGCGGGTCGCGCTGGATCGGCTGGGCGAGGTGATCGTTCTGTCGATGCTGCGGGAGGCGATCGACGCCGGGACGACCGTCCCGGGACTTCTCGCCGGCCTTTCGCATCCGCTGCTCCATCGGGCGATCGTCGCCATGCACGACGACCCGGCGCGGACATGGCGGATCGAGGATCTCGCCGAGATCGCCGGTCTGTCGCGCAGCCGGTTCATGGACCTCTTCCCCAAGGTGGTGGGGATGACCCCGGCGGCCTATCTCAACGGTTGGCGACTGACCCTGGCGCGGCGTGGGCTGACGCGGGGCGGGTCGGTGAAGACGGTCGCTCGGCGCGTCGGGTTCGGCAGTGCGGCGGCCTTTTCGCGCGCCTTCTCTCGCGCCTACGGTCGGGCTCCGGCCAGCATCAAAGGCGAAGCCGAGGGAACCGGCGCATCGGCGCGCGGCGATTGATCGCGGACGCCGGAGGTGCCGGGCGTTCGAAGACGGGCGAATTCTTCATCGGCATCAGGCATCAGGCATCAGGCATCGGCATCGGCGGCATGAGGCATTCGCTTCGGGAATGCCATCGGTCGGTTTCGATGCTCGACGGCGGGTCGGCCGGCTCACGAAAATTCGGACGCCTCCGGTCTGCGGGCGGTCACGGCCGTCGAGCCGGCTTGCGGCCGCGGTGGATGGCGGCGATGCCGAAGGAGAGGTCGTCCCAGGCGACGGCCTCGAAGCCGGCGCGGCCGACGAGATCGGCGAAGGTCGGTTGATCGGGGAAGCGGCCGATCGATTCGATCAGGTAACGATAGGCTTCGGTTCGCCCGGACACGACCGTTCCGAGGATGGGAATGGCGGTGCGCGACCACGCCTCGTAGAAGGGCCTCAGCCACCAGCGGGCGCGGGAGAATTCCAGGCAGAAGAAGCGGCCACCGGGCTTCAGCACACGGTGGATCTCGGCCAGCGCCACGTCGAGCCGCGTCACGTTGCGGATGCCGAAGGCGATGGTGACGAGATCGGCCGAGGCGTCGGGCAGCGGCAGGCTCTCGGCTTCCGCCTCGATCCAACCGATGTTCTCGCCGCCGGGGCGGGCGCGTCCGACGTCCATCATCGAGGCGCTGGGATCGACGACCGAGACGGTGGCGCCGCGCCGGGCGATGCGGAAGGCGACGTCGCCGGTGCCACCGCCGAGGTCGAGGGCGATCTCGCCGGGTCGCGGGTCGGCGTCGCGGACGAAACGGTCCTTCCAGCCCCGGTGGATGCCGAGGCTCATCAGATCGTTCATCAGATCGTAGCGCCGCGCCACGCCTTCGAAGGTGGCGCGGATCAGCGCCCGACGCCGGTCGGGATCGACATCGGCGCGGCCGAAGGTGCCGGCGAGCGGATCGTCGATCCGTCCGCTGCTCGGATCGCCGCTACTCACGAACGCGCCTCGAGCACGGAGCGGATCTTCTCGGCCATGCGGGCGGCGGCGAGGTTGTGGCTGAGGCGGCCGACGACGTTGCCGTCGGGGTCGACGATGAAGATCGCCGCGGTGTGATCCATCAGGTAGGGGCGGCCTTCGCCGACATCGACCTTGGCGTATTTCACCCGCCAGGCCTTGGCCATCTGTTGCAGCTCGTCGGTGGTCGGGGTGACGCCGACGAGGCGGGGGTGGAAGAAGGTCACGTAGCCGGCCATCACCTCGGGCTTGTCGCGATCGGGATCGACGGTGACGAAGATCGGGGTCAGCTTTTCGCCGAAGGGGCCGAGCAGATCGAGCGCCTCGGCCATGGTCTGGAGACCGAGCGGGCAGACGTCGGGGCAGAAGGTGTATCCGAAATAGACCAGCCGCCAGCCGGTCTGCAGCGTTTCGGGGACCGGTTTACCGGTCTGGTCGATGCCGAGGATGCGCTGGCCGGCGAACGCGGGCGACAGCGTGGCGAACAGGGTGGCGGTGGCGAGGACGCCGAGAACGGCGCGGCGCGTCGAGGCCATGAGGACTCTCCGTGGGTCGTCGAGGGCGGTGATCAGTGACTGGTGCCCTCGGAGAAGGTGATCTTGTTGTAGACGTTGTATTTTCCGACGGGTTTCTTCATCGGTAGGCGCTTCACCGGTTGCAGGGTCTCGGCATCGTAGACGACGAGAGCACCGTCGAGATCCCACACCGAAACGAGGGCGTGGCGGCCGGAGCGATCGAACTCGGTATGAGCGGCGATCTTGCCCGGCTCGGGAGTCAGGACGGTCGAGATCTGCAGCGTCCGCTTGTCGACGATCTGCATACCGTCCTTCTTCGACCCCATCATGGCGTCGGCCCAGAAATAAGGGGTCTTCTCGTGGCTGCGCAGGAAGAAGCCGGGGCCGGAGGTGGTGATGGTGCCGGTCACCGCCCAGGTCTCGGCGTCGATGATCGAGATCTTGCCCTCCTTCAGATGCGGCGCGGCGATGACGCGGCGGCCGTCCTTCATGAAGGAGATGCCGGAGCCGAGATGCGGCATGCCGGGCAGCGGCAGGGTGGCGACGGTGACGCCGTCGTCGAGGCGGACGACGAGGGCGCTGGAGCCGTCGCGCGAGGCGCCGAGCAGGTGGCGATAGCCGTGATCGAAGAAGAAATCGTCGATGGCGTCGGCGACGGCGATGCGGCGCAGCGGGAAATCGCGGCCGGACGGCGAGGCCTCGGTGGAGATCTCCCAGACCTCGGGCACGTCCTTCAGCGCCGCGACGAAGCTGCGGCGGTCCGGCGCCTGATAGACGGCGGAGACGCGCGACGGCGTGCCCTTCTGGTCGGCGACGTCGAATTGCTTCACCGGCGAAAGATCGAGTGCCGACAGGATCACCAGGGTCGACGGCAGGTAATTGGCGGCGGCCACCCACTGCCCGTTCGACGAGAGCGCGATGTTGCGCATGTTGATGCCGGCGCGGACCTCTGCGACCACGGACAGAGTCCACAGGTCGTACTTGGTGATCCAGCCGTCGCGCGAGCCGAAGAAGACGTACCGGCCGTCGGGGGTGAATTTCGGGCCGCCGTGGAGGGCGAAGCGCGAGGCGAAACGGGTGATCGGCTCGAACTTGTCGCCGTCGAGCAGGGTGACGTGATGGTCGCCGGCCTCGACCACGACGAAGAGGTTGAGCGGGTCGGCATCCCACACCGGCTTCGTCGCCGTCGGGACGGCGTGAACCTCGCGGCTGGCGCGCACGTCGTCGAGCGTCCAGGTCGGCTGGACCTTCGGCTCCTTCAGGACGAAGGCGGCGAGCGCCGCGATCTCGGGCTCGCCGAGCTTGGTCGAAAACCCCTCCATCTGGGTGGCGGCGCGACCGTTGCGGATGGTCTCGGCGACTTCCGCCGTCCTGATGCGGCCGAGCGAGACCGGCAGCAGCGCCGGACCCTGGCCGCCGAGACGGGTCTCGCCGTGGCAGGCGGCGCAGTGTTCGGCGTAGAGGGCGGGCGCGTCGGGTTCGGCCAGCGCGGCGCCGGCGACGATCATCGCGCCGACGAAGGCGGCGAGGCCGACGGCGCCGACGAGCGAACGATCGAGCAGCGACAGGTGGCGGACGGGACGCCGAGGTTCGGTGCGCAGCCAGAGATCGGCGCGATGGGCGAGGTCACGCCACACGGTAGGGCTCATGGGACAATCCCCGGAACGGTGTCACGGCGAGCCGGTCGCGGTCGCCCGCGAGGCCGATCTCGGCGTCGGTCAGATAGCAGGCGGGATCCTCGGCGAAGGCGTCGCCGGTGAGGCGATAGGCGCGTACGCGGGTGTTGCCGCCGCACACGTCGAAGAAGGAACATTCGCCGCAGCGGCCGGAGATCCGCCGCGGCCGTGCCTTGAAGCCGGCCATCAGCGGATCGGAGGTGTCGGCCCAGATGTCGCCGAAGCGACGTTCGAGCACGTTGCCGAGTGGGTAGTCCCACCAGAAGGTATCGGGGTGGACGACGCCGAGGTTGTCGATGTTGGCGACGTTGACGCCGGAGGCGTTACCGCCCCATTCGGCGAGTTTGCCGCGCATGTGGTCGAGCTTGTCGGGGAAGTTCTCCTTCACCCACATCCAGAGGTACGCGCCGTCGGCGTCGTTGTTGCCGGTGACGTATTCGCGATCCGAGCCGGCGAGCACGTCGGCGAGAGCCACGGCGAAGAGGCGGCGCATGGCGTCGCGGGTCACCGCGAACTCGGCGTCGGTGGCGCGGTTCTTGTTGCCGCGGCCCGAATAGACGAGGTGGGAGAGGTAGAACTTGGTCGCGCCCTCGGCCCGCATCAGCTGGAGCAGGGCCGGGAAGCTCTCCTGGTTGTCGGTCGTCATGGTGAAGCGCAGGCCGACCTTGACGCCGCGGGCGGAGAGCCGGCGGATGCCGGCGATCGAGGCGTCGAAGGAGCCGGGGCGGCCGCGGAAGCGGTCGTGGACGGCGTCGATGCCGTCGAGGCTGACGCCGACGTAGTCGAAACCGGTGGCGGCGATGCGATCGGCGTGAGCGTCGTCGACCAGCGCGCCGTTCGACGACAGCGACACCGAGAAACCGAGCGACTTGGCGCGGTCGGCTATTCGATAGATGTCGGGCCGGAGCAGCGGTTCGCCACCGGACAGGATGATCGCCGGGACGCGTGCCGCTTTCAGGTCGTCGAGGACGCGGAACACCTGATCGGTCTTCAGCTCGCCGGGGAAATCGACGTCGCCGGAGATCGAATAGCAGTGCTTGCACAGGAGATTGCAGCGGCGGATCAGGTTCCAGATCACCACCGGGCCGGGCGGATCGCGGCGCGGCCGCACCGGCGTCGGAGCGACCAGCTCCTGCAGGAATCGTGTCAGACGAAACATCGTCGTCCCCCTCTGGACGAAATCGCGGCCGACCTTAGGGGCGGCGGTGCGGCGCGGCCTTGACCGAAGTCGGGTCACGAAGTTCCACGTAGGGCTTTCGGCCGTGTCGGCGAGCGACAGGGGATCCTACACCGATTTCGGGGGCCGTCGCGTCGGCGCCGCCGCGGTTCCGTCCGCGTCAGCCGGCGATCCTCAGGCCCGTCTTCTTCAGGATACGGGTCGAATAGAGGATGTCGGAGGCGCGGACGAAGCCGCCGAGGAGATCGACGATCTCGGCGCGTTTGGCCTCCACCTCGTCGCGGCTCCTGCCGTGCACCATGGCGAAGAGGTTGTAGGGCCAATCGGGCAGGGCGCGCGGGCGTCGGTAACAGTGGGTGACGAAATCGAGGGCGCCGACGATTTCACCGAGACGGTCGACCTCGGCGTCGTCGACGTCCCATACCGTCATGCCGTTGTGGGAGAGGCCGAGACGGTAGTGGTTCGGCACCGCGCCGATACGGCGGACGGCGCCGGCCTCGAGCATTCGGGAGAGGCGGGCGATGACCTCGGCCTCGTCTGCGTCGACGCGTGCGGCGACATCGGCGTAGGGCGTCGGGGTCAGCGGCAGACCGCCTTGCGTGGCGGCGATGATGGCGCGATCGAGGGCATCGAGCGGCGGGCGGCTCATGCTTCGACCCTCATGCCGACGAAATACTCGCGCACCTTCGGGAAGAGCAGGACCTTCAACCCGGTCTTCGCCTCGATGGCGCGCTGGGCCGCGCCGATGCCGGCGGGGGTCTCGGTGGCGATGACGAACCACATGTTGAGAGGGTGGCGGCGCTCGTAGTTGTGGGCGACCTCGGGCAGGTCCATCAACACCGCGGCGACCGCGTCGAAGCGATCGACGGGTACCGCCATGGCGGCGAGCGAGACGGCGCCGCCGAACTTCTCGGCGTCGAACATCGGTCCGAAGCGGGAGAGCACGCCGGAGGCGACGAGGCCGTGCAGGCGGGCGAGCAGCTCGGCTTCGGACAGACCCAAGGTCTCGGCCACCGCCGCATAGGGACGCGGGACGAGCGGGAAGCCGCCCTGGAGCGCGTTGACGATGCGGCGGTCGATCTCGTCGAGCAGCGCCGGGGCCTCGGCGGATCTCACCGGTCCATCCTCGCGCCGGTCTGCTTGAAGCAACGGGTGGAGAAGAGGACGCGGTGGTCGATCGGCTCGGGCCAGCGGGCGAGCAGGGCCGCGGCCTCGTCCTCCACCGTCGCGCGGTCGCGGCCGTGGATCATGGCGTAGAGACGATAGGGCCAACGTGGGCCGGCGGTGCGGCGGCGGTAGAGCAGGGTGACGGCTGGGGAGCCGAGGAAGGCCTCGGCGATTTCGTCGACATGGCGCTCTGCGACGTCGAAGACCACCATGGCGTTCGAGGAGAAGCCGAGCGGGCGGTGGCGGACGATGTAGCCGATGCGCTTGACGATGCCGGCCTCGCAGAGCCCGGCGAGCATCGTCGTCACATCGGTCTCGCCGAGGCCGAGGTCGGCGCCGATCGCGGCGAAGGGGCGGGAGACCAGCGGCAGGCCGTCGGCGAGGGCGGCGAGGAGACGCCGCTCGGCCTGTGTCGCCGCGCGCTTCGCCGGGGTGTGGTCGTGCGGGCGGCAGGGGCCGTCGAGGGCGAAGCCGAGGTCGATGCGGTATTCGCGTTCGAGCCTGAGATCGAGGATGTCGCAGCCGGTGGCGTCGCGCAGCCGGTCGAGGGTGGCGTCGACGGCGTCGCGGTTCGCACCGGTGGCGACGAACCAGATCGGCAGATCGGAATGTTCGCGCTCGTAGTTGTGGTTGACGCCCGGTTCGGCCGAGACGATCTCGGCGATTTCGTCGATGCGGGATCCGGGGCAGGCGACGGCGGCGAGCGTCGAGGCGCCGGCGGTGTTGGGACGCACCACCAGGCCGAGACGGGAGACGACACCGCGGGCGATCATTTCGGCAGAGGCCTCGATCACGCTCTCCTCGCCGCAGCCGATCTCCTCGGCGATCGCCGCGAAGGGGCGGGCGACGAGCGGCAGGCCGCGTTGCCAGCCGTCGAGGAGGCGCTTCTGCAGGGGGGAGAGCAGAGGGGCGTGCATGGCGTCACACTCCCAGCCGATGGGCGCGCGGCGTGAAGAAGATGCCCGAGGGGCTCTTGGCCGCGATCTCGCCGATCTTGGTGAAGGTCTTGGTCTCGTGGATGTCGATGCGGTTCTCGTCGCGCACCGAGATCCAGACCTCGTGGCCGCGCGGCGAGAACTCGAGATGGAGGACCGCCGGTCCCGGTTTGAACGAATGCACCACCTTCAGGCTCGGCACGTCGATGACTTCGACCGTGTCGTTGTGAGGATGGGCGTAGTTGACCCAGACCTGACGGCCGTCGGGGCGGGCGACGCAGAACACCGGCTGGCCGTGAACGGCGATGCGGCCGACTTCGCGGAAGCTGTTGCGGTCGACGGCCAGCACCTCGTGATGGGCGACCGCCGGCATCAACAGGAGATCGCCGGCCGAGCCCCAGCCTTCCATGTGCGGCATCTTGTAGACGGGCAGCGGTTCGGCACCCTTGCCGTAGCCGGCGAGCACCTTCTCCGGCTTCGCACCGTCGGTCCACAGGTCGAGGCGCGTAAGTGCGTCCTCGCCGAACAGGCCGGCGATGTACCAACGACCGTCGGAGGTGGCGACGCCATCATAGGGAAGGCGGCCGATGTCGGGATATTTCGTCAGCTTCGGGGCGCGGGCGTCGGTGAAGTCGCCGATCCAGATCTCGTCGCCGTCGAGCAGCGACCAGGCGAAGGTGCGGAAGGGCAGATCGACGAGACCGACGGTCTTCGACGGCGCGCCGCGGCGGTCGATCGCCGGCACGTCGGCGAGCATCTCCAGCGTCTCGGCGTCGAAGACGCGGACGCCGCCGGGCTTGTAGTTCGACACGGCGACGAGCTTGCCGTCGTCGGAGATGGCGCCGCCGATGGCGTTGCCGCCCTGGACGACGCGTTTCACGATCGAGGCGGTGAGGAGATCGACCTTGGTCAGGCCGCCGTCGCGGCCGAAGACGAAGGCCCAGCGCTCGGAGCGGTCGTAGACCAACGAGGCGTGGCTCATGTCGCCGAGACCGTCGATCCGCGCCAGCACCGAACGGGCGGTGGTGTCGACGAGGAGCAGCGAGCCGGTGGCGCGCTCGACGATCAGGCCGAGGTCGCCGGTGCCGCGGACCATCGGTTCCGCGGCGCGGGCGGTGCCGGGCAGCAGGCCCGCCGCCAAGCCGGCGCTCGCGGCGCGGAAGAGACCGCGGCGGGAGGTCGGAGTGGTGGTCATTGCGGCAGCCCCCTCTTCAGTGTTTCGGCGATGAAGAGGGCTTCGTCCCGGCTCAGGAGCCCCTTCCACGGCGGCATCGGCGTGCCCGGGATGCCGTCGAGGATGATCTCGGCCAGGACTTCGGCGTCGCGGTCGGAGACGTTCTCGGGCAGGAGCGGCTTGCCGAGGCCGCCCTGGAGGGTGAGGCCGTGGCAGGAGCCGCAATCCTGGACGAGGAGATGGGTGAGGCGCGTCTTCGTCGCCGCATCCGGTTCGGAGCGCGCCGCCGAGATCGGCGAGGCGACGAGGACCGCCGCCAGGAGCGGCAGTGCGAGCGCCGGGAGGGTGGCGAGGAGCGGCTTCATTTCTTCGCCCCTTCGACGATGACCTTGCCGCGCATCCAGGGATGGGGACCGCAGACGAAATCGTGTTCGCCCTCGTCGAGGTCGACGGGCTGTTCGACGGTCTCGTCGGGGAAGAAGCGCTGGCTCTCGGCGCGGCCGTCGGCCTTGAACCACACCGAATGGGAGGTGCGCTTCTCGACGTTGACGAAGAGCAGTTTCTGGCCGGCCTTCACGGTGACGGTCTCCGGGCAGAAGACCTCTTTCCAGGTGGCCACGACCACGGTGGCTTCGCCGATCGGATGGTCGGCGAGCCAGTCCTTTAGGCGCGGTTCGGCCTCGGCGCAGATCGCGGCGCGCTCCTCCGGGGTCAGCTTGGGGCTCTGGGCCGCGGCCGGTCCGGGGATGGCGCAGGCGAGGAGGACGAGGCCCGCCATGACCGCCCCGATCACGCGTCGCGACCCTTGGGGGTGGTCGTCACGCAGGCACCGGGCGAGGGCGGTCATGGCGGTTCTTCTCACTTCTTGGTCGCGACGATCTCGGCGTCCGCGAGGTCGAGGCCGAACTTGAGGGCCAGCGACACATGGTGGAAGCGGGCCGCGGCGTAGTCGTCGTGGAGGGCGATGCCGATGATGTAGGTCTTGCCCGGTTCGATCGCCAGTTCCTTGTCGGTCGCGGCCTCGAGCGAGCGGGTCATGGTGACCGTCCAGGTGTCGCCGTCGAGCGTGCCGGTGGCTTCGATCGGGCTGCCGCCCTCCATGATGCGGTCGGCCAGGATGTAGCCGTGCTCGGGCGCGGCGCCGGAGCGGAAGCGCATCAGGTCGAGGAAGGATCCGGCCTTCAGCATCGCCTCGATGTCGGCGGCGGGCTTCAGCTTGTTCCAGCCGCCGCGCGCGCCAGAATCGCCCTTGAGGTCGACTTCGGTGCGGGTGTCGGCGAGGTACTTGCGGACGCCGTCGGTGAGGTTCAGCTCGGCCGGGCCGGCCTTCAGTGCGTCGGCCTTGGGCGTATCCGGCATGGTGCGGGCGTCGGAGTGGCACGAGGTCCAGCAGCCGGCCTGATCGATGCGCTCGATGCCTTCGGCCTTGGCCAGCGTCACCGCGAGCTTGACCTGGTTCATCGGGTCGAGCTTGCCGCCCTCGGCGAAGGGGACCGGCGCGTGGGCGGCGTTGGTCCACTGGAAGCGGAAGTGGAGCTTGTCCGCGTCGTAGACGACCTGGACGCCGACGTCGACGTTGCCGCGCTTGCCGGGGATGGGCGTCGGCTCGGCCTTCTCGCCGGAGACGATCTTGGCGCCCATGTCCTTGGTTTCTTTGATGTGGCACTCGGCACAGCGATCGCCGGACTTCAGGAAGGTGCGGGCGCCGCCGTGGTCACGGCCGGTCTGCACCCACTCGTAGGAGGCGATGCCGGGATAGAAGAGGTTGACCTTCTGAACCTTGACGCCGGCCCAGTCGATGCCGCCGGTCGAAGCGGCGGCGGCCGGAGCGGCAGCCGGAGCCGCGGCCGCGGCGGGAGCGGCGGCCGGTGCGGCGCCATCGGCCGGCTTGGCGGCGGCGAGAGCGGCGGCGATCTTCGCCTGCGCGGCCTTCTCGATCTCGGCCCTGGCCTGGGCGACCTTCGTCGAGGCGACGGCGTCGGCGGCGGCGGCGATCTCGGCCTCCTTGGCCTTGGCGGCGGCGGCTTCCTTCGCCTCGGCGCGGGCGAGGCCTTCGGTGTAGGTCGCCGGGATCGGGCGGGCGAAGGCGGCGACCGGCTTCTCGAGCGCTTCCATCTCGGCGTCGGTCAGGCGGTCACGAACGTTCTTGTGGGCGATGCCCTTGTGACAGTCGATGCAGGTGTTGCCGGCCTCCATCGCCGCCATGTGCTGCTTGCGGGCACGCGGGCGCTGGTTCTCCGGGTTCATGCCCTCGAAGGTGTGACAGTTGCGGCATTCGCGGCTGTCGGTCGCCTTCATGCGCTCCCACTCGTGCTTGGCGAGGGTGAGGCGCTTGGCGTCGAACTTCTCGGGCGTGGAGATCGAACCGGTGAGCTTGCCCCAGACTTCCTGGGACGCCTGGATCTTGCGGATGATCTTGTGGGTCCAGTCCTTCGGCACGTGGCAGTCGGAGCACACGGCGGAGACGCCGGTGCGGTTGGCCGCGTGGATGGTGCCCTTGTACTCCTGGTAGACGGTGCTCTCCATCTCGTGACAGGAGATGCAGAACTCCTTGGTATTGGTCGCTTCCATGGCGGTGTTGAAGCCGCCCCAGAAGACGATGCCGGCGACGAACCCGCCGGCGGTCAACGTCAGGATCGACCAGGAGACGCTCGGACGACGCAGAGTGCTCCAGAGCGAAGACAATTTCCCGAAGAGGCCCGCCATGGGTCCGGCTCCTACCGATGGGCGAATGAGGAGGAGAAGCCTCCGGGGGCGAGCGCCCCCGGAGGCGGGAGACATCAGTAGATGTCGTGCTGGGTGTTGTAGACGTTGAACTTGCCGGTCGGGGTGATCAGCTTCGGATCCTTGACGACCGCCTTCACCTTGCGGGTGGCGTCGTCGAAGACCACGACCGCCGAAGGCTCGGTCTTACCGGCCCACAGCGACACCCACACCTCGGTGCCGTCCTTCGAATATTCCGGCTGGGTCACGCGCTTGATCGCCTTGGACTCCGGCAGGCCGGCGAGCTTGGCGACGTTGATGATCTCCGGAGCCTTGTCGAGGTTGGTCAGGTCGTAGACCGCGACCGACTCGGCGATGTCCTTCTCCGGATTCTGCGGCGCGTCGGCCCACAGGTTCTTGGACTTCGGATGGGTCTTCACGAAGAGGTTGCCGGCGCCCATGTGCTTGAGCTCCTGCACCACCTTCCAGGCGCTGTCCGGATGCTTCTCCGGATCGGTGCCGATCAGGGTGATCACGTCGGCGCCGAGATGGCCCGTTGCCCAGACCGGACCGAACTTCGGATGGACGAAGTTCGCGCCACGACCCGGATGCGGGATCTTCTTGGTGTCGACGAGAGCAGCGAGCTTGCCTTCCTTGGTGTCGACCACCGCCACCTTGTTGGAGGCGTTGGCGGCGACCAGGAAGTAGCGGCCGGTCGAATCCCAACCACCGTCGTGCAGGAACTTGGCCGACTCGATGGTGGTGGTCTTCAGGTTCTTGATGTCGGAGTAGTCGACGAGCTGGATGAGGCCGGTCTCCTTGATGTTGACCACCCACTCCGGCTTGATCTGAGACGACACGATCGAAGCGACGCGCGGCTCGGGATGATATTCGCCGTCCACGGTGACGCCACGGGTCGAGACGACCTTGAGCGGCTTCAGCGTGTCACCGTCCATGATGACGTACTGCGGCGGCCAGTAGGAACCGGCGATCGCGTACTTGTCCTCGTAGCCCTTGAACTTCGAGGTGTCGACGGAGCGGGCGTCGAGGCCGATCTTGATCTCGGCGACGACGGCGGGCTTCTCCATCCACAGATCGATCAGCGACAAGAGGCCGTCGCGGCCGATGACGTAGACGTAGCGGCCGGAGGCCGACAGACGCGAGATGTGAACGGCGTAGCCGGTCTTCACCGTCGAGATGATCTGCTTGGTGTCGCCGTCGATGAGGGCGATCTGGCCCGCATCACGCAGCGTCACCGAGAAGACGTTCGACAGATTGATGCTGTTCATCTGCTTGGTCGGACGTTTGTCCGGCGCAACGATGTTCTTCCAGGACGCCATCATGTCCTTCATGCCCCATTCGGGCGGGGCGACCGGCGTCTGCTGGATGTAGGTCGCGATCAGCTTGATCTCGTCCTTGCTGAGGATGTCGTCGAAGTTGACCATGCCGCCGTCGGTGCCGTTGGCGATGATCTTCTCGAGACGCGACTGACCGAGCTTGAGCGTGCCGCCCTCGGTGACGGTGCCGTCGGCGGCTTTCTTGGTCCAGGCGGGCTCGAGGTTCTTACCCGTGGCGCCCTTGCGCAGAACGCCGTGGCAGCCGGCGCAGCGCTGGAAGTAGATGGTGTTGCCCTGCTCCATCTGCTCCTTGGTGAGCGTCGGCGGGGCATCGGCGGTCTGAGCGAAGCCGGCGCTGGGCAGCGCGGCGAGCATGAGGCTCGCGAGCGCAGCACCGCCGAGAAGCTTCGCCGAATGGAATACGGCGTGGGTCATGTTCCTCTCCTACAGGGACCGAACGACCCGACAGTTGGTCACGAATCCGTGAGTCCGCCTTGAAAACGATCAAGACGACGCCCCTCGCGTCGGGGAAGATCGGAAAATGATGTCGGAGCTCTCCCGAACCACGTGTTTCAACGCATGTGTGGCGACGGTGGTGGCGATCCTCGCCGCCCCGCCCGTGGTTCGCGCCGAGGATAGCGCGCTCGAAGCGATGCGCAAAGCCGCAGCGGGGGCCCCGGCCATGCAGGGCCACGACTCGGAATCGCGGATGCGCGACGCCGAGGCGGAGGCGCGTTGGCGGCGGCTGTTCTTCGATCCGGCGACGCGCGAGGAGGGCGAAGCCCTCGTCTCCTGCGACCACCGGGCGGCGCGGCGACCCGACACGGTCGCCGGACCGGGGGCGGTGGTGATCCTCTGGGATCCGGCCGGTGGTCGGCTGCTCGCCCGGCGCTGGGAGAGTTCGTCCGGCGCGTCGATCGATCTCGACGCCGCGAAAGCGCGGATCGGGACGATGCCGGGGGCGATCGTCGACGGGCTCGCCTTCCTCCGCTGTCGGTGACAGGACCGCCGCGACGGCCGGTCGTCCGGCCGCCGGTGGGGATCCTCACGATGCCGTTCATGGTGATCGACCGCTTCCGCGACGCCGACATGGTGCCGATCCATCGGCGGATGCTCCCCGACGGGCGGATGCTCCCCGACGGGCTCGATCACCTCGACAGCCGGATCGAGGCGAATTTCGCGCGCTGCTTCCGGTTGATACGCTGCGACGACCTGCGGCGGTTGCAGGAGTGGGTGTTGAAATGGCGCGGTCTCGGCGTCTCGTTCGAGATCGTGCCGGTGGTACCGTCGAAGGAGACGCGCGAGGTGGAGGCGCCGTTCCTCGGCCGGTCGGAGGCGGAGGCGGGGTCGCCGACCTGACGTCCGCTCCCGCGGTCACGCGTCGATCGTCCCGGGTTCGACGCCAAGGGGGCGGTCGGGTCGATCCGGCGTTCCGGTTCGGTCGGAACATGGTAGAGAAGGCCTCGCCCGTCCTTTCGGCCTTCCGGAGATTCCATGTTCGAGACCCTCGCCGAGCAACCCGCCGACGCCCTCCTCGCCCTCATCGGCCTCTTCCGTGACGATCCGCGAGCGAACAAGCTCGACCTCGGGGTCGGGGTCTACCGCGACGAGACCGGCGCGACGCCGATCATGCGCGCGGTGAAGGAGGCCGAGCGGATCCTGCTCGAGACGCGCACCACCAAGTCCTATCTCGGTCCGGAGGGCGACCTCACCTTCGTCGACCTGTTGAAGCCGATCGCGTTCGGTGCCGATCCGGGAGCGCGGCTCGTCGGCGTACAGACGCCGGGCGGCACCGGTGCGCTGCGTCTCGGCGCGGAGTTGATCGCGATGGCGAAGCCCGGTGCGCGGGTGCTCGTCGGTACGCCGACCTGGCCGAACCATGCGCCGATCATCAAGGCGACCGGGCTGACGCTCGTCGCCCATCCGTTCTTCGACGTGGCGAGCCAGACGCTCGATTTCGCCGGGCTGAAGGCGGCGGTCGCCGCCGCCGGGCCGGGCGACGTGGTGCTGCTGCACGGCTGCTGCCACAACCCGGCCGGCGCCGATCTCGACGAGGCGCAGTGGGACGAGCTCGCCGATCTCCTCGCGGCGCGCGGCGTGACGCCCTTCGTCGATCTCGCCTATCAGGGGCTCGGTCGCGGCCTCGAAGAGGACGCCTACGGGACGCGCCGGCTGATGGCGGTGCTGCCGGAGGTGCTGATCGCCTATTCCTGCGACAAGAACTTCGGGCTCTATCGCGAGCGCGTCGGAGCGATCTATGCGCTGGCCCGCGACGAGGCCGCGGCGGCGACGGTGAAGTCCAACATGGCGGCGCTCGCCCGGGTGAACTGGTCGATGCCGCCGGATCACGGCGCGGCGATCGTGCGCACCGTGCTGGAGAGTGCCGTTCTGACCAAGGTCTGGCGCGAGGAACTCGACCGGATGGGGGCGCGGGTGCGCGAGGTGCGCGCGGCACTCGCCCGCGCCGATCAGCGCCTCGCTTTCCTCGCTCGTCAGCAGGGCATGTTCTCGACGCTGCCGCTGTCGCCCGAGCAGATCCGGACGCTCCGGACCGAGCACGCGGTCTACATGGCGGGGTCCGGTCGGATCAATCTCGCCGGCCTGCAGGTCGCCGACGTGCCGGCTTTCGTGGCGGCGCTGGCGGCGGTGGGCTTTCCCGGCTGAGGTGTCCCGCCCGTGACGGAAAACGACGAAGAGGGACGCGGCCGAGCCGCGCCCCTCTTCTCTTCTCGCGGTCGCGACCGGAAGCGAAGCCTTCACCGCGGCGCGCGTCGGCGCCGTGGCGGCTCGGCTCACTTCTTGAGCAGGCCGGACTTCTCTTCTTCGAGATAGGCCGCTTCGGCGGCGGTCAGCTCGATCGCGTCGTAACCGGTGATCATGGTCTTGACGTAGTGGGTCACCGTCTTGCCGGTCGTCGTCATGTAGACGTGGATGATGACGAAGGTGACCATCAGGAACGCCGCGGCGGTATGGAGGAAGGCCACCGCCGGCAGGCCGATGGTGCCGATCGCCCAGTTCGCCCACAGCGGGTAGGCGAGATAGACGATGCCCGTCGACCACAGAGCCGGACCGATCAGCACCATGAAGAACAGGTAGGCGAGCGACTGCAGCGCATTCTGTTTGCGACGCAGGGTCTTGGAATAGGGGTGGGGCGCCCCGGTGAGGATGCCCCAGGCATAGAAGCGGATGACCGCCGGCAGGCCGGAGAGCTGGGGCAGGTACTGCCGCCACTGACCGGTGGTGAAGTGCCAGAAGGTGGTGAAGATCCACAGCACGATCAACGCGATCGCCGCCCAGGAGTGGATCGTCACCGCCGTTCCGAACTTCACGAACGGCAGCGAGCCGTGAACGGCGAAGCCCGACATCGCCAGGACGAAGATCAGGATCGCCTGAGACCAGTGCCAGAAGCGCTCGTAGCGGGAATAGATCATCACCGCGCGCTTGGTCTTGACCGGAGGGGTGCCGGCCGCCATCGAAAGATCGGTCATCACACTTCTCCGTGGGTCTTCTTCTTGCCCATGACGATGCGGGCGAGGCTGTGCAGGACGATGCCGCCGAGGGTGGCCGCGAGCATGGCGTAGCCGAGGAGATCGAGCCAACGCACGGAGCTGTGGGCGGGCATGTAGACCCCCGGCAGGCCGGCCAGACGGCTCTTCTCGGTGTGGCACTCGCCGCACTTCACCGCGTCGGTCTTGGGCGCCACCATGTGGGTGATCGGCCAGTTGGAGACGGTGGGCAGGAAGCCGAGTTCGCCGGAGAACGGACGGTTCTCGATCTTCATACCGGCGGCGACCGACTTCAGCATGTCGAAGTTGCCCCAATAGGCGGTGTCGTCCTTAC
Organism: Pinisolibacter sp.; assembly: GCF_036782435.1. Taxonomy (NCBI): domain Bacteria; kingdom Pseudomonadati; phylum Pseudomonadota; class Alphaproteobacteria; order Hyphomicrobiales; family Ancalomicrobiaceae; genus Pinisolibacter; species Pinisolibacter sp. The sequence continues at coordinate 43,456 of NZ_DAIPZB010000004.1, forward strand.
CCCACAGGTGGTTGTAGACGAGCGACTTGTTCTTGGGGTCCCACGGGATACGGGTGTGCATCTCCTTGAAGGGCCAGATGCGCGCCTTCGGATCGGCGGGGCCGCCCATCACCGCGTTGATCGCCACGGGCTGCTCGGAGTCGTCGATCTTGGTGTCGATGGTCGTGTACATCATCCGACCGTCGAACCACTTGTAGGTCGGGGCGAAGTTCTCGTTCCACTTGAAGTCGCCCTTGATCGTCCAATAGGTGTGGCGCTCCTGGCCGTTGCCCTGCTTGTACTCTTCGAGGGCATAGCCCTTGCCGTCGATCATCTTGCCGGCGGTGGACCAGTCCCAATCGACCATGGTGGCGACGCCGCCGCGGGCGATCTTGGGGATGTGGCAGGTCTGGCAGGCGATGCGCTCGGCGTGGGTGTCGAGCTGATAGCCGATGAGGCTGGGCTTGTCGTGCGGCTTCGCCGAATGGCACGATTCACAGGTGGCGACGTCGCGACGCGAACCGGGCGCACCGGGGCCCTTGTCGTCCTTGGCGATCATGTCGTAGCGGCTGCCGGACACGATGTGCTTGTCGGAGACGTGGCAGTTGGTGCAGGCGAAGTTGCCGCCGTCGGGCGACATGTGGACGTCGACCGCCTTGGAGGGCGCGTTGAGGCTGGAGTCGAGATCGCCGTGCTTGACGCCGTCGCCGCCGCCGCCGTTGTAGTGGCAGGTGCCGCAGTTCTGGCGGCCGGGCAGGCCGACGTGCTGAGCGACCTTGGGCAGATCGATCGGCTTCTTGCCTTCGAACATCACACCGCAGGCGTCGTGGCCGCGGGAGTTCGGCAGACGGTAGTAGGTCGCGGTGGTGTCGTGGCAGACCAGACAGTCGATGTTGTTCTGGTTGGTGAAGTCGAAGGTGTCGTCCTTCCAGCCGTAGCCGGCGTGACACTGGGCGCACATGCCCTCGTTGCCACGGGCGTTGGTGCAGAAGTTGTTGATGACGTTGTGCTTGCCGAGCTTCTGACCGGTCTTGGGATTGGTGTAGTCCCAGGTCCAGTGGATCGACTTCATGAAGTGCTTACCCGCCTCGGTATGGCAGGAGAGGCACGCCTTGGTCACTTCGGAGCCGTCGGCGAACGGGCCCTTCAGCGCCTCGAACTTGGAATGATCGGCGGTGCCGCCCTTCAGTCCGCTCGATTTCTGCGCCGCCGCCGGCGTCGCCGGCCGTGCCGACAGTTGCTCGGCGACGTCCTCGGCGCGCGACGGGCCGGAGAACAGCAGTGCCACGGCGAACAATGCACCGGCCACACCAAGAGGTGATCGCATCCCTTCCTCCCTCGCATGGAACCGATCACCCCCGGGGCATCGCCGCCGGAGGTGTCAGAACTTATATTTCAGATGAATATTATATTCCGTCTCCAAGTTTGACGGAGGCAGGGACAAGTGCGACGGATCGTCACCACCGAGACGGGCGGGGAGGGGGGTGACGTGAGAGGAACCGTCGGGCGGGTTTTCGCGGCGCGCGCAGAAAGCCCGGCCGGAGCAGCGTCGCTTCCGGGGGTGTGGAAAAAATCTGCAATCTAGAATTTTTCGAAAGGACTCTCGGAGGGCGGTGGGGCGGCTCCGAGAGCCTTCGTGGTCATCCTGCCCGGGCGCGGGCGGCGAGGTCGAAGCCCGGTTCGGCCGCTTCTTCGGGGGTGAGCGCGGCGCCGCGGTCGAGGAGCCGGCGGGCGGCCATGTGGTCGGCCGGGCGGGCGATGCTGTCGACCGCGACGAAGGTGCCTTTTCGCCAATAGAGAATGGAGAAACGGCCTTCCTCGGGCGAGCCCAGGGTGACCGAGCGGTCGTGGCCGGTGGAGAGGCCGACCATCTGAAGTTTGACGTCGTACTGATCCGACCAGAACCACGGTGCGGCGGTGAACAGCCGTTCCTTGCCCATCAGCCAGGCGGCGCCGGACTTGGCCTGCTCGATGGCGTTCTGGACCGACTCGAGCCGGAGCGTCGACCCGTCGGGGAGGCGTCGAGCGGTGCAGTCGCCGAGCGCGACGATCTCGGGGTCGGAGGTGCGGGCGCAGTCGTCGACGATGACGCCGCGGTCGCAGTCGAGGCCGCAGGCGCGAGCGAGATCGTCGTCGGGGATCACGCCGACGCCGACGATCACCAGATCGGCGGCGATCGGCCCGGCGGAGGTCTCCACCGCGGTGACGCGGCCGTCGGCGCCGGTGTAGCCGGTGACGCCGGTCGCGAGGAGGACGCGGACGCCGTGGTCGGTGTGGAGGTCGGCGTACCACGCCGACACCGCTTCGGAGACGGCGCGGGCCATGAGGCGCGGCAGCGCCTCGATCACGGTGACCTCGCAGCCGAGCTTGCGGGCCGAGGAGGCGACCTCGAGGCCGATGAAGCCGCCACCGACCACCGCGACGCTGCGGGCGGTCTCCAGGCGATCCTTGATGGCGAGGGCGTCGTCGAGGCTGCGCAGCACCAGGATGCCGTCGAGGTCGGCGCCGGGCAGCGGCAGGGTGCGGGCGCGCGAGCCGGTGGCGAGGCCGAGGCCGGCGTAGGGGACGCGGCTGCCGTCGGCGAGTTCGACTTCGCGCGCCGCCCGATCGATGGCGACGACGCGGGTGCCGGTGACGAGGTCGATGCCCTTCTTGGCGAAGAACTCCGGCCCTCGGATCACCAGATGGTCGGCGGTCTGGTCGCCGCAGACCAGGGCTTTGGACAAGGGCGGGCGATGGTAGGGAGCGTGTTTCTCTTCGCCGAAGAGCCGGATCGGTCCGGTCCAACCTTCGCTCCGGAGGCTCTCGGCCAGTTGCAGTCCGCCCTGGCCGGCGCCGACGATGACCATCGCCCGTTCGCTCACGACTGTGTCTCCGCTACCCTGAGGATCAATCCCTCGATCATCGGCGTCGCCTTGATCTGGCAACACAGGCGGCTGTTGGACCGCCGCTCGGCGACGACGTGTTCGAGCATGGCGAGTTCCGCTTCGCTCGGCGCCGGCACCTGGTCCGCCGCCTCGCCTTCGACGTAGCAGTGACAGGTGGCGCAGGCGCAGGAGCCGCCGCACTCGGCGTCGATGCCATCGACACCCTGCGACGTCGCCACCTGCATCAGCGACCAGCCTTCGGTCGCGTCGAGTTCGACTTCGCCGCCCGTCGGCTCGATGAACACCACCTTCACCATTCCGTCCATCCTCCTCTTGGGAACTCTTCCGTCTTCGCGTCGCACCCGTCCGGCCGACGTGGCATCATCCGACGTCTCGGCGACGCGGTCCATGCGTTCGTGGCGACCTTCGTCGTCCGAGGTCGCGACCGATCGGCGCGGTCGAGGCGCGGATACACCGCCCGCCCTCGGTCGAAGGCGGGCGGCTACGCGGGATCCGAGCCGGTACGCCTCAGGCGACCGCCAGATCGAGCTTCAGCGGCGAGCGGAAGGTCGAGGACGGCATCCACGGCAGTTGTTCCTGGACGCGGGTGTAGTCCGGAACGACCTTGTGGAACTCCTCCATGGCGATCTTCACCGACATGCGGGCGACCGCCGTGCCGAGGCAGGCGTGCACCGATCCGCCGAAGCCGAGATGGCCGCGCGGTTTGCGCTTCAGGTCGTAGACGTCGGGGTCGGCGAACTGGCGCTCGTCGCGGTTGGCCGAGCCGTAGGCGAGGCAGACGAAGTCGCCCTCGCGCATCCTCTCGCCGTGCATCTCGACGTCGCGGGTCAGGCAGCGGCGGAAGCGTTGGGCGGAGGTGTTGAAGCGCAGCGATTCCTCCACCGCGTCGGGCAGCAGCGCCGGATCGGCGACCACGGCGCGACGGACGTCGTGATGATCGGCGAGGTTCAGCGCGAACATCGCCATGAAGCCGCCGAGCGATTCCACGCCCGCCATGATCAGTGTCGTGGTGGTGAGCAGCACCTCGCGCTCGTCGAGCCGGTCGCCGTCGATCTCGGCCATGGAGAAGTGCGAGATCAGGTCGTTGAGCGGGTTCTTGCGGCGTTCGGCGATGACCTTGGCCGCATAGTCCTGCATCCAGTTGTAGGCGGCGATGTGCTCGGGGCCCTTGGCGCGGGTGTGCGGGTCCGACTGGACCATCAGCACCGCCTTCTCGCGCACCGTCGTCTCGTCACCCATCGGCAGGCCGAGGGCGGCGAAGAGCACGCGGACCGTGAACTTGGCGGAGAAGTCCTCGATGAAGTCGAAGGTCTTCTCGCCGGCGATCTCGGCGACCGAGGCCTTGGCGATGTCGCGGATCGGATCGGCGAGCGACTCGAGATTGCGTTTCATGAAGGCGTGCTGGATGAGGCCGCGCAGACGATCGTGGCGCGGTGGATCGGTGGTGCCCAGCGTCGCTCCGGCGCGATTGGGCAGCTCGGTCATCAGGTTGCCCTTGGCCGAGGAATAGGTCTGCCAGTCGTTGAGCGCGGCGACGATGTCGCCGTAGCGCGACAGCACCCACATTTCCGACTCGCGGCTCCAGAAGCACGGGAACTCGTCGCGCAGGCGCTTGTAGTAGGGGAAGGGATCGGCGTCGACGGCCGGCGAATATGGATCGAAGCTGAACATCGGACCTCCCTGGACGGCTCGCCTCCGATCGCTCGGCGCGGCCCTCGCTCTTTTCTCTGCGATCCGTCGCGACGCGGGCGCCGCCTCGTGAGCCGAACCGACGGCGTGTCGTCCGGCGCGCGGGCACCGGGTCCGACGGGATGATCGACGGTGCCACGGACGGAGGTGCGGCAAAATGGACGAAGGGGGACAAATTCTGTACTTTTCCGATGAGTATCGAGGCTCGATCGGAAATCGAAATGTGCGCTGCAGCAAATGAATATGTCCGAAAATCCGGGCGCCCACGGCTGCCGGCGGCGCGGGCCGTCCCTGTATTTTCTCTCTATGGCGAAGCGTCGGAGGCGCCGGACGACGAATTCGTCCACATCGAGGCGATCGCCGATCGATCGGAACGCTACGACTGGGAGATCGATCGCCATGCCCATCACGGGCTGGCGCAGGTGCTGATGGTGTTCTCCGGCGGCGTGACGGCACGGCTCGACGACGTGGTGACGTTAGCGGCCGGCCCCTGCGCGGTGCTGGTGCCGGCCGGCACGGTGCACGCCTTCCGCTTCGAGCCGGGTACGGCAGGGCGGGTGCTGACCTTCGCCGAGGGACGCCTCGGCACCGGTGGGGCGGAACGGGCGGCGCTGGTCGCGGCGTTGTTCGAAGCGCCGGCGATGGTGGACCTCGGCGGGGTCGGCGCGGTGAACGAGCGCCTCGCCCGCCATTTCGCCGACATCGACGAGGAGTTCCGCAGCCGCGCTCCGGCGTGGACGACGGCGATCGAGGCGTCGGTGATCGGCGCGCTGGTACAACTCGCCCGCTGCCACGCCTCGACTCGCCGGGCGGAGGCGGCGGTGCGGCCGGAGGCCGAGTTGCACGGGCGGTTCCGTGCCCTGGTGGAGGCGCGGTTCGCCGAACATCTGGCGGTCGGCATCTATGCGGCGGCTCTGGGGGTGACCGAAAGCCGGCTCGATCGGGCGGTCAGGGCGGTCACCGGGCGTTCGGCCTTCGAGGTGATCCAGGAGCGGCTGCTGCTCGAGGCGCGGCGCAAGCTCGTCTACATCGCCGCGCCGGTATCGAAGCTCGCCTACGAGTTGGGCTTCGAGGATCCCGCCTATTTCTGGCGCTTCTTCCGTCGGCGGACGGGGATGACGCCGAGCGAGTTCCGCAAGGCGCAGCGGGCGCAGGTGGAAGCCGGGTGAGGCGGCGCCCCTGTGCGCTCGAGCAGGGAGAGACGACCAGCGCGGGAACCGAATCGCGGTTCGCGGGTTGGTTCCCTCATCGTCGTCGGCGAAGAGGACATCGCCTCGCATGTGGGATTGTATCGCACTCGCTGGATATCTGGGGGTCACCGCTCTGGCCGCCGCGGCCGGTGCGGCGTTTCGGCCGGACGCCTGGTACGAGGGGCTGACGAAACCGGCGTGGCAGCCGCCGAAACGGATCTTCGCGCCGGTCTGGTCGATCATCTACATCCTGATCGCGGTCGCCGGCTGGTGTCTGTCGCGGCACGACGTCTACGAGGAGGCGACCCTCCTGTGGGCGATCCAGCTCGCCTTCAACGCCGCCTGGGCGCCACTGTTCTTCGGGGCGAAGCGGATCGATCTCGCCTTCGCCGACGTTTGCCTGCTCTGGCTCGCGATCGTCGCCACGCTGTTGGTGGCGGTCCAGCTGGACACGATCGCAGCGCTGTTGCTGGTGCCCTATCTCGCCTGGGTGAGCTTCGCGGTGCTGCTCAACTTCGCGGTCTGGCGCTTGAACGGTGACGGCGCCGCCGAGGAGATGCATTGACGACCGAGACACCGACGCCTCCCCGATCGGTCGAACGGGGAGGCGTCGAAGGCATCGGTGCGACGTGTGGCCGTCTCAACTGCCGAAGGACTTCTCGATGCGGTCGAGGGTGCGCATGGCGTCGAGGCACTGGCCGACGGATCCGTTGGGCTCGCGACCCTCGCGGATCGCCGCGAAGAACTCGCGATCGATCAGCTCGATGCCGTTCGACGAGACCGCGACGCCGGTCAGGTCGATCTTCTTCTCGTCGCCGTCGTAGAGGTCGTCGTAGCGGGCGATGTAGGTGCCGTTGTCGCAGATGTAGCGGAAATAGGTGCCGAGCGGCCCCTTGTTGTTGAACGACAGCGACAGGGTGCAGATGGCGCCGGACGGAGTCTTCATGCCGATCGCCATGTCCATGGCGATGCCGAGTTCCGGATGCTTGGGACCCTGGAGGCCGAAGGCTTCGCTCGCCACCTCACCGGTCTGATACTGGAAGAGGTCGACGGTGTGGCAGGCGTGGTGCCACAGCAGGTGGTCGGTCCAGGTGCGCGGCTGGCCGAGCGCGTTGAGGTTCGAACGGCGGAAGAAGTAGGTCTGCACGTCCATCTGCTGGATCTTCAGCTCGCCCGACTTGATCCGGTTGTGGATCCACTGGTGCGAGGGATTGTAGCGGCGGACGTGGCCGGCCATGGCGACGAGGCCGGTCTCCTTCTGGACGCGGACGAGTTCTTCCGAGTCGGCGAGGTTGTCGGCCATCGGGATCTCGACGAAGACGTGCTTGCCGGCCTTCAGGCACTGGATCGCCTGGGCGGCGTGGACCTGCGTCGGGGTGGCCAGGATCACGGCTTCGACGTCGGGCCGGGCGAGCGCCTCGGCGAGGTCCTTGGTGGCGTGCGGGATGCCCCGGGCGCGGGCGAAGCCCTCGATGTCGTCGGGGCCGCCGCCGACCACCGAGACGACCTCGATGCCGTCGATCGCCTTGATGGCGTCGAGGTGCTTCATGCCGAAGGCGCCGGCGGCGCCGGCCACGCAGATCTTCATCGAAACCTCCCTCACTCGGCAGCAGTGGCGCGAGCGTTCTCCAGGATGAGATGGCCGACGGCGGTGTTGGACGCCGGCACGTGATAGAAGCGATGGACCGTCTCGACCGTGTCGTCGAGGGCGCCGCGGGCGACCAGCCACATCACCAGCTCGATGCCCTCGGAGCCGGACTCGCGCAGGAACTCGGTGTGGGTGATGCGGGTGGCGGCGACCGGATCGGTCTCGAGCAGGTCGAGGAAGCGGTTGTCGAAGTCGGCGTTGATCAGGCCGGCGCGTTGCGCCTGCAGCTGGTGCGACATGCCCCCGGTGCCGAGGATCACCACCTTCAGATCGGCCGGGAAGCTCTCGACGGCGCGGCGGATCGCCTTGCCGAGGTTGAAACAGCGGTTGCCGGTCGGCGGCGGGAACTGCACGACGTTGACGGCGAGCGGAATCACCGGGCAGGGCCAGGCGTCGGTCTTGCCGAACATCAGCGACAGCGGCACGGTCAGGCCGTGGTCGACCTCCATGTCGTTGACGATGGTGATGTCGAACTCGTCGAGGACCAGCGACTGGGCGATGTGCCAGGCGAGTTCGGGGTGGCCCTTCACCACCGGCACGGGGCGGGCACCCCACCCCTCGTCGGCCGGCTGGAATTCGGCCGCACAGCCGAGCGCGAAGGTCGGGATCAGGCTGAGGTCGAAGGCGGTGGCGTGGTCGTTGTAGACGCAGATGACCACGTCGGGCTTCACCTGCCCGATCCACTCCTTGGCCTTCTCGTAGCCGGCGAAGACCGGACGCCAATAGTCGTCCCGGTCATGGCCGGTATCGAGGGCGACGCCGATGGCGGGGACGTGCGAGGTGAAGGCGGCGGCGACGATCTCGGCCATGATCAGCGGCCCTCCCATTCTTTCTTGGACCGGTTGCCTTCGATCGGGCGGCCGCCGGCGAGCATCATGGCGCGATAGGTGTCGCGGTCGACGCCGGTCATCTTGGCGGCGAGATCCTGGAAGGTGATGCCGTCGGTCGCCGCCAGCTTGGCGGTGAAGTAGATGTTGCCGCCGAGCTCGAGCATGCGGTTCCAGTCGCGGGTGAGGATCGACTGCTCCTGCTCGGGCGTCATGCCGAAGCGCTTCAGGTAGCCGGCCTCGTCGGCGCGGAAGGCGTCGCGATTGGCGGCGCCGCGCAGCGACATGCAGAACTGGTTGAGCCCGTAGCCCTTCCTCGACTGCTCGGCGTCGAAGACGTAGGTGCCGGGGATGTCCTTGTAGTCGGGTTCGGCGGTCATGCGCTCGTCCTCTCGCAGGAAGGGGCGGCCGGCGGCCGGATCATTCGGGGCGCTCTGCGCGCTTCTTGCCCAGCGCGGCGAGGATGGCGTCGGCGCGGGCGCCGTGGTCGGGGCCGAAGTCGGACGCCTTCAGATGCAGGTCGCCGATCTCCTGCTGCCAATCGACGATGGCGCGGGCCATGCGGCCCTCGAGGCCGAGGAGGTCGACGGTCAGCGCCACTTCGCGCATCTCGGCGGCGCGGCGGACGCCGTGGGTCATGACGCGCTCCAGCATGTAGGCGGAGCGCTTCTTCCAGTCGAAACCGGGGAAGGTGTCTTCGAGCGTGGCCAGCACGATGTCGTCGACGCCGGCCAACCGGCCCGACAGGACGCATTCACAGACCAGCGCCTCGATGCCCTTGATCATGATCGAGCGGACCATCTTGATCGACGACGACGATCCGACCGGGCCGGGCTGGATCTCGGCCGACATGGCGAGGGCGGCGAGCATCGGCGCGGCGGTCTCGGCGTTGCCGCCGGAAATCAGCAGCGGCGTCTCGTGCAGGCGCGGATGGACCGGCGCCATCACCGCGACGTCGACATAACGGCCGCCGCTCGCGTCGATCTTCTCCGCCGACTTCACCTTCACCTGCGGGGCGCAGGAGTTGCAGTCGAGGAAGATGGCGTTCGGAGCGAGATTGCCGACGACCGAGAGGGCGGCGGCATGGGCCTGATCGGCGGTGACCACCGAGACGACGAGTGTCGCGCCGGCGACGGCCTCGCGGGCGGTCGCCGCGCCGATCACGCGGTCGCTCGCGTAGTCGGCGAGCTTGGCGGCGCGCACCGCCGGGTCGGCGGCGTCGGTCTTGACGTCGAAGGCGGTGACCTCGGCCGCGAACCCCGGTTCGCGGCGCCAGCCGGCGAGGAAGGCGCGGGCGGCCTCGCCGAAGCCGATGAAGGCGATGCGGGCCGGAACCGCGGTGTTCACTTCGGCCATGGCGCGTCCTCTTTCGGCGGCGAGCGATCGAAGCTCCGTCTTAGACGCGAGGCGTTCGCAACACGAGGTCGAAGCCTGCGGCAATTCATTCGAAATTGCTATAGATGGTCGGCGACGGCGGCCTCCTCATAGGTCGGAACGGCGTGGCGCAGATGATCGAGGAGGATCGCCTGGGTCGGCGTCGGGCGCCAGCCGCGGCGATAGGTGAGGCCGATGCGGCGGCTGCCGAGGGCGACGGGATAGGGCACGACGGCGAGCAGTCCCTGTTCGATCTCGTAGTGCGCCTGGCGCGCCGAGAGCAGGGTGATGCGGTCGGAGCCGGTCAGCACGCCACGCAGCAGAACCAGCGAACTGGTCTCCAACATGCCGCCGGGCATACGTTTTTCGGCTTCCGCCGGGAACATCTGGTGGAAAGCGGCGCGGGTCGGCGTGTCGTCGCCGGGCACCGCCCAGGGGTAGGCGAGGAGGTCGTCGTAGGTCACGTCGGGTTTCGACACGAGCGGGTGGCCGGCGCGGGCGACGATGGCGAGCGGATCGTCGAGCAGCGCCTCCTGGACGACGTCGTCGATCGGCAGGGGATCGCGCAGAGCGCCGAGCAGGAAATCGATGATGCCGTAGCGCAGCCGGCCGAGGAGGCCGTCATAGGGGGCGGAGATGACGCGGACGCGGGCGAGCGGGCGCTCGCGGGTCAGATGATTGAGGGCGTCGGGCAGCAGTTTCGTGCGGCCGAAGGGCATGGCGCCGACGACGATCAGGCCGGGGTCGCGACCGAGGCTGTCGGAAACCTCGGCGAAGCCCTGCTGCAATTCGGCATGGGCGAGCGCGGCGTGGCGGGCGAAGACCTCCGCCGCCGGTGTGAGGTCGACCCCTTGCTTGGTGGCGACGAACATGGCCATGCCGGTCAGTCGCTCGAGATCGCGGGCGGCGCGATGGACCGAGGGCTGCGAGAGGCCGAGTTCGCGGGCGGCGAGGGAGAAGTTGCGGGTCGTCGCCATGGCGGCGAGGGCCCGCAATTGAGCCACAGTGAGGAGCTGTTCGAAATGGGCGAAGCCGCCGCCGGACCGGCGCGCCTCGCCGCGCAGCGCCTCGCGGGCACCGGTTTCGATCAGTTCGAGGGCGCGGGCGACGCGATCGCGCAACAAGCTGCCTGCGGTGGTCAGCGCGACGCCGTCGGAGGCGAATTCCAGGAGCTTGGTGGCGAAGCGCTCCTCGAGTTTGGCGAGCGCCTGGGTGATCGCCGGCTGGGAGAGGTGGATGCGCTGCGCGGCGCGGGTGATGCCGCCGAATTCGGCCACCAGGACGAAGGCGCGCAGGTGGCGCAGATTGGGCACGTCGGTCCACATCGGACGGCTCTCCGGCGTTCGTGTGGGATGCTTATAGCAAGATCTTATGAGAAGGGGGAGACTTCGAACTGGTGTCCCGGGGCTCGACGGCGAATGATCCGGCCCATGAGAATGCGGGAGAAGTCCCGCGGCCGAGGAGGGCGTCCATGAGCAAGAAGACCGCACTGGTGATCAGCGCACACGCCGCAGACTTCGTCTGGCGCGCCGGCGGAGCGATCGCGCTGCATCAGGCCAAGGGATACGAGGTGACGGTCGTCTGCCTCTCCTACGGCGAGCGCGGTGAGAGCGCCAAGATCTGGAAGGAGCCGGGCGTCACCCTCGACAAGGTGAAGACGGCCCGCCGCATCGAGGCGGAGAACGCGGCCAAGGCGCTCGATGCCCACGACATCCAGTTCTTCGATCTCGGCGACTATCCTCTCGAGATGGACAAGGACGCCAAGTTCCGGCTGGTCGATGTGATCCGCGACGTGATGCCGTCCTTCATGATGAGCCACTCGCTCTGGGACCCCTACAACACCGACCACATGAACGCGACCCGCTGGGCGCTCGAGTGCCGGATGATCGCTCAGGCCTGGGGCCACAACCCGGAGCAGAAGGTGCTCGGGGCGCCGCAGCTCTACCTGTTCGAGCCGCATCAGACCGAGCAGATGCAGTGGAAGCCGGACGTGTTCCTCGACATCACCGAGGTGTGGGACAAGAAGCTCGCGGCGATCCGCTGCATGGAGGGCCAGGAGCACCTCTGGCACTACTACACCAACCTCGCCGAGAACCGCGCCAACCACTTCAAGCGCAACTCCGGTGGTCAGGCGGGCGGGCGCGCCGCCAAGTACGCGGAGGGCTTCCAGTCGATGTTCCCGCGCACCGTCGACGAGCTGTGAGGTCGCGATCATGAACGTCGTCGTTCAGACCATCGAGCGCGCCGACAAGGATGTGATCGCCGGTCTCGCCGAGTGCGGGGTGGCGACCGTCCACGAGGCGCAGGGGCGCATCGGCCTGCTCGCCGCCTACATGCGGCCTATCTATTCCGGCGCCCGGGTGGCGGCCTCGGCGGTCACCGTGTCGGTGGCGCCGTGCGACAACTGGATGATCCACGTCGCGGTCGAGCAGATGCAGGCGGGCGACATCATGGTGGTCGCTCCGACCTCGCCGTCGGACGCCGGCTATTTCGGCGATCTCCTCGCCGGCTCGGTGTTGGCGCGCGGCGGCGTCGGCCTGATCATCGACGCGGGCGTCCGCGACATCCGCGATCTGACCGAGATGGGCTTCCCCGTCTGGTCGAAGTGCGTGTCGGCGCAGGGCACGGTCAAGGAGACGCTGGGATCGGTCAACGTGCCGGTCGTCTGCGCCGGGGCCCACATCGAGCCGGGCGACGTGATCGTCGCCGACGACGACGGGGTCTGCGTGGTCAAGCGCGCCGACGCGGCCGATGTGCTGAAGAAGGCGCAGGCGCGCATCGCGGCGGAAGGCGAGAAGCGCGAGAAGCTCAACGCCGGTGTTCTCGGGCTCGACCTCTACAAGATGCGCGAGCGGCTGGCCGAGAAAGGCCTGAAATACGTCTGATCGATCCTCGGCGAGACGAGGACGCGAACGAACCGGAATGCGGGCCGCAGGCTCGACGTAACGCCGGAAGGACGAGGCGATGGATCCGAACTACATGCCGTTCCACCCGAACCCGACGAAGCCGGCCTACGTGCCGCCGGCCGGGGCGGTGGACGCGCACTGCCACGTCTTCGGTCCGGGCGACGTCTTCCCCTACGCGCCGCAGCGCAAGTACACGCCGTGCGATGCGCCGAAGGAGAAGCTCTTCGAATTGCGCGACTTCCTCGGCTTCAGCCGCAACGTCATCGTCCAGGCGACCTGCCACGGCCACGACAACCGGGCGCTGGTCGACGCGCTGAAGGCGTCGGGCGATCTCGCCCGCGGCATCGCCTCGGTCGGGCCGCAGGTCACCATGGCCGAGCTCGAGGAGATGGACGCGGCGGGGGTGCGCGGCGTGCGCTTCAACTTCGTCAAGCGTCTGGTCGATGCGACGCCGAAGGAGGTCTACCTCGGCATCGCCGAGAAGATCGCGAAGCTCGGCTGGCACATCGTCGTCTATTTCGAGGCGCAGGATCTCGCGGATCTCATCCCGTTCCTGAACAGCCTGCCGACGGTGATCGTCGTCGATCACATGGGCCGGCCGGATCTGACCAGGGGTGTCGACCATCCCGATTTCCGCCGTTTCGTCGACCTGATGGCGGCGAACGACAGGATCTGGTCGAAGGTCACGTGTCCCGAGCGGCTGTCGGTCGTCGGGCCGCCTGCCTACGACGATTTCGTCCCCTTCGGCCGGGAGCTGGTGAAGCGCTTCCCCGATCGGGTTCTGTGGGGGACCGACTGGCCCCATCCCAACATGACCACCCACATGCCGGACGACGGTTGGTTGGTGGACATGATCCCGCGCATCGCGACGTCGCAGGAGGAGCAGAGGGCGCTCCTCGTCGACAATCCGATGCGTCTCTACTGGTCGCGATGACGGCGCGGCCCAAGGACCAACCGGGAGGAAGTGTATGTCCACACATACGATCCAGGAAGAGATTCCCGGCACCGTCATGTTCGACGGCCGGATGGCTATGAAGGGCTATGCCCTCAACAAGATGTGCTTCTCGTTCAACAGCGCCGTCAACCGCGAGGCCTTCCGCAAGGACGAAGAGGCCTACATGGAGAGCTACGGCCTGAACGAGCAGCAGAAGGCGGCGATCCGCGCCCGCAACGTGCTGCAGCTCATCGATGCCGGCGGCAACATCTACTATCTCGCCAAGTTCGCCGGCATCTTCGGTCTCTCCGTCCAGGACGTCGGCGCCCAGCAGACCGGTATGACCGTCGAGGAATTCAAGGAATTCCTCCGTAAGCAGGGAGAGTGACCATGGCCGAGATCATCGGAGGCTTGACCTCGTCGCACATCCCCGCGGTCGGCAACGCCTACGCCAAGAAGATGTTCGACGACCCCTACTGGAAGCCGTTCTTCGACGGCTATCCGCCGGTCCACGGCTGGCTGAAGGAGAAGAAGCCGGACGTCGCGGTGGTGTTCTACAACGACCACGGGCTCAACTTCTTCCTCGACAAGATGCCGACCTTCTCGATCGGCGCGGCGCCTTCCTACGAGAACCAGGACGAGGGCTGGGGCATCCCGACCATCGGCTCTTTCGAGGGCCATCCGGAGCTCTCCTGGCACATCATCGAGGGTGTCGTCGGCGACGGCTTCGACGTCTGCTCGTGCCAGGAGATGGCGGTCGACCACGGCTTCACCGTGCCGGTGCAGCTGTTCTGGGGCGACCGCACCGAGAACCCGATCAAGACCATCCCGATCTGCATCAACACGGTGCAGCATCCGCTCGCCTCGCCGAAGCGCTGCTTCGAGTTCGGCAAGGCGATCGGGCGGGCGATCTCTTCCTTCCCGGGCAACGAGAAGGTGGTGATCCTCGGCACCGGTGGGCTGTCGCATCAGCTCGACGGCACCCGCGCCGGGTTCATCAACAAGGAATTCGACCTGATGTGCATGGACAAGATCGTCGACGAGCCGGAGGAACTGGCGAAGTTGTCGATCCACGATCTGGTGCGCGAGGCGGGCGCGCAGGGCGCGGAGTTCATCCTGTGGATGGCGATGCGCGGCGCTCTCGGCGACAAGGTCGCGGAAGTCCATCGCAACTATCACATCCCGATCTCCAACACGGCCGCCGGGCTGATGTTGCTCGAGACGCGGGCGTGAGGCGAGATTTTCGCCGCCGCGTCGTGCCGACAGGCTACGATGCGGCGGTGACCGTTCTCGACGAAGATCCGGTCGGTGGTTCGCCTCCGGCCGGCACGATACGAAGGATCCCGAGCCAGGGGCCCGAAACGAACTCCAGGGAGACGATCATGACGTTTTCGAAGACCACGCGCCGCGGCGCGCTCACCGGTATTTCCGTCGCGGCTCTGGCCCTCATCACTCCGTTCGCGGCGTATGCCGAAGACGTGGTGAAGGTCGGCCTGATCCTGCCGATGACCGGTCCGTCGGCCTCGACCGGCCGCCAGATCAGCCAGGCGGTCGCGCTCTATCAGGCGATGAACGGCACCAAGGCCGGCGGCAAGACGGTCGAAGTGATCGTCAAGGACGACACCGGCGTCGCCGACGTCACCAAGCGTCTCGCGCAGGAGCTGATCGTCAACGACAAGGTCTCGGTGCTCGCCGGCTTCGGCCTGACGCCGCTGGCGCTCGCCACCGCGCCGATCTCGACCCAGGCCAAGGTGCCGCAGGTCGTCATGGCGGCGGCCACCGCCACCATCACCGAGGCCTCGCCCTACATCGTCCGCACCTCCTTCACGCTGCCGCAGGCGACCGTGCCGGCGGCGGATCTGGCCACCAAGAACGGCTGGAAGAAGGTGATCACCCTGGTCTCCGACTACGGCCCCGGCATCGACGCGGAGAAGGCCTTCGGTGCGCAGTTCACCGCCAACGGCGGCACCGTCGCCGCGGCGCTGCGCGTGCCGCTGAAGAACCCCGACTTCGCGCCGTTCCTCCAGCGTGTCGCCGACGAGAAGCCGGATGCGCTCTTCGTCTTCGTGCCCTCGGGCTTCGGCGCCCTGGTGATCAAGCAGTTCGTCGAGCGCGGTCTCGACAAGTCGGGCGTCAAGCTGTTCGGCACCGGCGACCTGCCGGACGACGACCAGCTCGACGGCATGGGCGACGTGGTGATCGGCCTGATCTCCACCCATCACTATTCCGCCGCCCATCCCTCACCGGAGAACAAGGCCTTCGTCGACGCCTACGTGAAGGCGAACCCGGGGCAGCGGCCGAACTTCATGGCGGTCGGCGGCTACGACGGCATGGCGGCGATCTACAAGGCGCTGGAGAAGACCAAGGGCGATGCCGACGGCACCAAACTGGTCGAGGCGATGAAGGGCCTCGCCTGGGTCAGCCCGCGCGGACCGATGTCGATCGATCCGGAGACCCGCGACGTGATCCAGAACATCTACGTCCGCAAGGTCGAGAAGGTCGACGGCCATCTGTGGAACATCGAGAGCGAAGCCTTCGAGAAGGTCAAGGACCCGGTCAAGGCCGCCAAGATGAAGAAGTGAGGCCGGGAGGTGGATCGCGACGCCGTTGCGTCGAGGTCCCCGAGCGGCCGAGCGCAGCTCGGTTCCCTTCTCCCCTTGCGGGAGAAGGTGCCCGTAGGGCGGATGAGGGGTCTGTGCCTCTCCTCCCTCTGCGCCGAAAAGGACCGCCGCGCCCCCTCATCCGGCGCTTCGCGCCCCCTTCTCCCGCGAGGGGAGAAGGGGTCAGCGCCTCCGGCGCGGGGGGACATGCTCCCCGCGCGCGACATCGACCGAATACCGCAGGACACCCGTATGCTGACCATTCTCTTCGACGGCATATCGACGGGCATGTTGCTCTTCGTGCTGGCTTGCGGGCTCGCCGTGACGCTCGGCCTGATGAACTTCGTCAACCTCGCCCACGGCGCCTTCGCCATGGTCGGCGGTTACGTCACCGTCATCGCCATGCAGCGTTTCGGCGTGCCGTTCCTGGCGACGCTGCCGCTCGCCTTCCTGATCGCCGCGGCGATCGGGCTGGTGCTGGAGCGCACGCTCTACGTCCATCTCTACGGCCGTAGCCACCTCGACCAGGTGATGTTCTCGATCGGCCTCGTCTTCATGGCGATGGCCGGAATGGATTGGTTCATGGGGTCGAGCCCGCAGAACGTCATCCTGCCGGAGGCGCTCAAGGGGCGGTTCGACTTCGCCGGGATCGGCATCGGCCGCTACCGCCTGTTCCTGGTGGTGATCTGCGGCATCCTGGCGGTCGCGCTGCAGCTGACCCTGTCGAAGACCCGGTTCGGCAGCCGCCTGCGCGCCGCGGTCGACGATCAGCGGGTGGCGCGCGGCCTCGGTATCCGGGTCCAGACGATCTTCGCCGCAACCTTCGCGGTGGGCTCGGGTCTCGCCGGTCTCGGCGGGGCGCTCGGCGCGGAGATCCTCGGCCTCGATCCCTCCTTCCCGGTCAAGTACATGGTCTTCTTCCTCATCGTCGTCACGGTCGGCGGCACATCGTCGATCGTCGGCCCGTTCCTGGCGGCGCTGATGCTCGGCATCGCCGACGTCGGCAGCAAGTACTACGTGCCGGAGCTCGGCTCCTTCGTCATCTATGCCGTGATGATCGCGGTGCTGATCGTCAGGCCGAACGGGCTCTTCGCCCGCCCGGGCCGGTGAGGAGGATCGAATGACCGACATCACTTCGTCGCTTCCGCCGGTCGCACGGGCGGGTCGCTTCCTGGCCGGAGAGGCACGTTGGTCGTGGCTCGAGATCGGCTTCTGGGTCGTGGCCTTCGGCCTCGCCTTCTTCTTCCGGTCGAACCATCTGCTGTTCGCCGAGATCGCCATCCTGGCGCTCTTCGCCGTGTCGCTCGACATCATCCTCGGCTATGCCGGCATCGTGTCGCTCGGCCATGCCGCCTTCTTCGGCCTCGGCGCCTACACCGTCGGCATCATGGCGCGCAGCGGCTGGGGCGATCCCTTGACCGGGCTCGCGGCAGCGGGGGTGACGGCCGGCATCCTCGGCTTCTTCACCTCGTTCCTGGTGCTGCGCGGGTCGGACCTGACGCGGTTGATGATCACGCTCGGCGTCGCCTCGCTGCTGCACGAGACCGCCAACAAGCTCGACTGGCTGACCGGCGGCGCCGACGGCCTGCAGGGCATGATGGTCGGACCGGTGCTCGGCCGCTTCTCCTTCGATCTCTACGGCACGACGGCCTACGTCTATGCGCTGAGTGTGCTGTTCGTGGTGGTGCTCGGCCTGCGCATCCTGGTCCACTCGCCCTTCGGTCATGCGCTGCGGGCGATCCGCGACAATCCGCTCAGGGCGCGGGCGATCGGCATTCCGGTGAACCGCCGGCTGATCGCCGCCTATACGCTCGCCGCGGTGATCGCCGGCATCGCCGGGGCGCTGCTCGCCCAGACTTCGGGATTCGCCTCGCTCGACGTGCTCGAGTTCCACCGCTCGGCCGACGTCATGCTGGTGCTGGTCATCGGCGGGTCGGGTCGGCTCTACGGCGGCATCCTCGGCGCCATCGTGTTCCGTTTCGCCCAGGACGCGATCTCGACGATCACGCCGCAGTACTGGCAGTTCTGGATCGGTATGGGTCTGGTCATCCTGGTGCTCGCCGGTCGCGATCGGCTGGAGACGGTCGGACGCAAGATCGTCGGCCGCGCCCTGCCGTGGATCGCGAACAAGGAGGCGGCGCGATGACCCTCGCCCTCGAAACCCGCGGGCTGATGAAGTCCTTCGGCGGCCTCATCGCCACCAACGACGTGTCGCTGCAATTGCCGAAAGGGGCGCGGCACGCCCTGATCGGACCGAACGGCGCCGGCAAGACGACGTTGATCAACCTCCTGACCGGCGTGCTGGCGCCGACCTCGGGCGAGATCCTGCTCGACGGCCGCGACATCGGTTCGCTCGGGGTGGAGCAGCGTGTCGGCCTCGGCCTCACCCGCACCTTCCAGATCAACCAGCTCTTCCCCGATCTCACCGCGATCGAAACGGTGGCGCTCGCCGTCTCGGAGCGGCAGGGCCGCGGTGGCGACTGGTGGCGGCGGGTCGGCACCAAGGGGCCGGTGCTCGAGGAGGTGATCGAGGTGCTCGATCGCTTCGATCTCACCGACCGGATGACCGAGCAGACGCGCTACCTGCCCTACGGCAAGCAGCGACTGCTGGAGATCGCGGTGGCGCTCGCCACCAAGCCGCGGGTGCTGCTGCTCGACGAACCGGCGGCGGGCGTGCCGGAGGGCGAGCGCGAGGAGATCCTGAACGCCGTCGCCGATCTGCCGAAGGACGTCACGGTGGTGCTGATCGAACACGACATGGACCTGGTCTTCCGCTTCGCCGAGAGCATCAGCGTGCTGGTCGCCGGCGCGGTGCTGACGGAAGGGACGGTCGCGGAGATCAAGGCCGACCCGCGCGTCAAGGCGGTCTACCTCGGCGAAGGCGAAGTCTGAGCGGGACGAGAGGACGGAAGACGATGGGCAACCTTCTCGAGGTCGAAGGCCTCACCGCCGGCTACGGCGAAGCGGTGGTGCTCGACCGCCTCTCCTTCGTGGTGAAAGAGGGCGAGGCACTGGCGCTGCTCGGCCGCAACGGCATGGGCAAGACGACGACGATCGACAGCCTGGTCGGTGTGACGCGGCGGTTCGCCGGCACCATCCGGCTCGCCGGCGTCGACGTCTCCACCTTCTCGCCGGAGAAGCGGGCGCAGGCCGGCATCGGCTGGGTGCCGCAGGAACGCAACATCTTCAAATCGCTGACGGTCGAGGAGAACATCACCGCCATCGCCCGTCCGGGGCCGTGGACGCTGAGGCGGATCTACGACATGTTCCCGCGGCTCGAGGAGCGGCGCTCCAACATGGGCAACCAGCTCTCGGGCGGCGAACAGCAGATGCTGGCGGTGGCGCGCGCCCTGGCGCTGAACCCCAAGCTCATCCTGCTCGACGAGCCGCTGGAGGGTCTCGCGCCGATCATCGTCGAAGAACTGCTCGCCGCCTTCCGCCGCATCGTGCGGGAGGAGGGGCTCGCCTGCATCCTGGTGGAGCAGCAGCCGCGCAAGGTGCTGGCCGTGACCGACGAAGCGATCGTGCTGGAGCGCGGCGCCATCGTGCTCGAGGCGCCGAGCGCCGAACTCATCGCCGATCCGGCGCGGCTCGAGAAGCATCTCGGCGTCGGTCACTGATGTCGGGCGGGTGAAGCCGGGTTTCCTCCGAAGTTCTGGAGTGTCGGCCCGGTTCGCCGGCACCCTTCGGGCGCGCCTTCACCGACAAAGTTCCGACCGGTCGGTCCGTCATCGGTTCGGCCGGAGGCGGCGGTTGCCGTCTCCGGCCGCCGCGCGCCGATTCACGAGAAGAGGGTGAGGCCGGAGGTCGCGATCGCCCAGGCGGCGATGGCGCCGAAGAGCGCGAAGCCGAGGAGCGAGGTGTGTACCAGCCGGCGTTCGATCGCCGGCTTCGCCGTGGCGAGCGAGGCACGTTGCGGCAGGAGGGCGAGGACGCCCGCCGCGAGCCCGGCGCCGGTGCCGAGGAACAGCGGCAGATAGAGCGCGAAGCCGAAGTGGTGGTACTCGGGCTTCAAGATGCAGAACGGGCAGTGATGGTGCGGCTGCTCGTAGACGTAGGGCGCGATCACCGAGACGATCGCCGCGAGGGCGGCGAGGAACATCGCCAGGCTCGCCGGCCCGTGCAGCATCCGGGCGACGCGAAAGCGCAACGCCGCCACCCCGACGAGGCCGATCGCCGCCAGTCCGCCGAAGAGCAGGACGAGGGCGTGGGTCGGGTCCATGCTCGCCATCTCGCCGCCGGCGCCGGTCGAGGTCTCGCCGAAGAGGCGGCCGCAGCACGAGGTGATGGTGTCGGCCTTCAGGTCGAGGAAGTAGGCGAGCTGCAGGCCGGCTTCGGCGAGGATCAACGGCGCGAGCAGCAGGATGCCGAGGTATTTGACGCGGATCAGCGGATAGTCGCGGCCGCGGTTGTCGACGTGGTCGATCACCAGCCAGACACTCGCGGCGAAGAACACGGCGATCTTGGCCCACAGCGTCGGAAAGCCGTAGACGGAGGCGTTGAGCGTGCCCACCGCGCACATGGCGCCGACGAAGAGGGCGGCCATGCGATCGGCGGTGAAGGCGAAGAGGACGAGCGTCACCGCCTCGACCACCAGAACGAAGGCGACGGCGGTGGAGACGAGATAGGTCACCCGTTCGAGCCGGATCTGCCGTTCGGCGCCGCTCGCCAGATCCCAGTGCCGCACCAGCCGCAGGGCGAAGATCGCCGCGGCGACGATCACCGTTGCGGTCAGGATCGACGCGGCGACGAGGGCGAGATTGGCGGGATGGAAGATCATGGCGTCGCCTCGACGATGCGCCCGTCGGCCATGGCGACCAGCCGGTCGACGAGGGCCGCGCGGGTGATGCGCGGGTCGTGACTGGTGATCAACACCGTCTTGCCCTGCGCCTTGAGATCCGCGGCGATGGTGAGGAACTGTTCGACCCGGGCGCCGTCGAGGCTGGCGGTCGGTTCGTCGGCGATGACCACGGCGGGGTCGTTGATCAGGGCACGGGCGATGGCGACGCGCTGGGATTCGCCGCCCGACAGGGTCTCGACCACGGCGCGAGAACGGTCGGCGAGGCCGAAGTGGTCGAGGAGGGCGAGGGCGCGGTCACGCAGCGCGGCATGGGCGATACCGGTCGGGTAGGCCGGCAGCATGACGTTGTCGAGCGCCGACATGCCGCGGATCAGGTTGAAGCGCTGGAAGACGAAGCCGAAGGTCTTGCGCCGCACTTCGGTGAGGAAGCGCTCCGGGAGGCCCGAGACGAGGTCGCCGTCGATCGTCACGCGGCCGGTGGTCGGGCGGGCGAGGCAGCCGATGACGGTGAGGAGCGTCGTCTTTCCAGATCCGGATGGACCGGCGAGGACGGTGACGCGGCCGTCGTCGATGGTCAGATCGACGCCGCGGACGGCGTCGACGCGAGTGGGCTTGTCCTGGTCGTAGACCTTGGTGACACCGGTGAGTTCGATCATGGCCGCCTCCTCACCGCATCACGACGTCGGGGTCGGCGGTGGCGGTGCGCCAGATCGGCACCTGGATCGCCGCGACATAGGGAACGACGGTCAGCACCGCCAGGGTGGCGAGCTCGAGTGCGTCGATCTCGGGGGTCAGGGGGAAGCGCGGGTAGAGCGTCGACCAACCTTTCAGCACCGGCTCGAACAGCGACGCCGACCACAGAAAGACGTGGGCGTAGGCGGCGGCGAAGCCGAGAAGGAAGGCGGCGAGAGAGATCAGCAGACCCTCCCAGAGCTTCATCAGGATGACGTCGGAGGTCTCCCAGCCGATCGCCTTGAGGATGCCGATCTCGCGCCGTTCCTCGGCCGAGAGGCCCGAGGCCTTGTCGAAGGCGAGGATGGCGAAGGCGACCAGAGCGCCGCCGAGCAAGGCCAGCGCCAAGCCTTCACGCCAGGAGAACAGCGCCTCGGTGGTGCGAATCATGTCGGCGCGGGTGACGAAGCGGTGGCCGGGGAGTTTCACCGAGGCCTTCTCGGCGATGGTCGTCACTTCGCGCGGGTTGGTGACCGTCAGCGCGACGTCGGTCCACACGTCGGGCGGCAGTTCGAAGAAGGCGCGGAAGTCACCCTCCTCGACCAGGACGAGGTCGGTGGAGACCAGCGCCGTGGTCGACGGCAGCACCGCCTTGACCTTCGTCCGCAGGAACTTGCCGGCCGGCGAGACGAGGAAGAGCATCTTGCCGGGCGAGACCTTGCGGGCGCGGGCGACGCCTTCGCCGACGATCGATTCGCCCTTTCCGACGGTGAGGCCGGCTTCGGCCGCGGTCGGCACCTTCAGCGTGTAGTTGGCGGCGCCGGCGCTGTCCCAGAGATAGCCCCAGAGACGCGGTTCGACCCGGCGGACGCCGCGCAGGCCCTTCAGGGCGGCGACGTCGGCGGCGGTCGACATGTCGTGGCGGCCCATCGTCATCGCCTGGGCGGCGATCTCGGGGGCGGCGTCGAGGACGGCGGCGGCCTCGCGGCGCACGGCGGTGCCGAAGAGCATCACCGAGGCGAGGAGGAAGACCACCAGGGCGTAGACGACGATCAGGCCGACGTTCTTGGCCGGACGGCGCAGGAGCGAGGCGACGGCGAAGTCGAGGAGATGTCGGCGGCGTTCGAAGGCGGCGCGCATGGTCACTCCGCGGGGGTTTCGATCCGGCCGCGACCGAGGTCGTGCGGCGGGGCGACGAGCGAGCCCGAGGGGAAGTGCTCGAAGGTGAGGGGGCCGTCCTGGAAGGCGGACTGGAGGTCGGCGAGGGACGGGTTGCGAGTGTAGCGGGCCTCGGTGAAGAGGGCGAGGTCGGTGAGGCCGAGCTCGGCGACCAGCGCCCGCGTCTCGGTCCGACGAACCGCCGCCGCGCCGCCGGAGAGGCCGGCATGGGCGAGCGCCGAGAGGAAGGCACCGGCGAGGACGGCGAAGAGCACGGCGGCCCGGGTCGAACCACGCGCCGGTTCGCGCCGCGCGCTCGGGGAGGTCGCGGTCATTCGAACTTCCCGTCGTCGAGGTTCGCCAAGAGAGCGAGGGTGATCCCGTCCACCCGCAGGCTGCGCTTGCCCTTGTGGTCGACGATGAACTCCTTGGCGTCGGCCTCCACCGGGTGGGGGACGAGTTCGTGGCCCATGGGCCCGTAGACGTCGGAGCCGACGACATAGACCGCGGCGGTGGCGTCGATCATTTCGCCGTCGTAGTAACTCGTCACGCCGATCGTTTCGACCTGTTCGCGGGTGCGGCCTCGGGCCCAGCGCGGCATGTCGAGCAGGTACTTCCACAGGTCCTTGGCGCCGTCGAAATGTTCGAGGTGGCCGTCGCGGAAGCGGATGGTGGCGATCCAGTAGGGGTACTTGGCGACGAACATGCCGCAGACCGGGCAGACGTCACGCTCGCCGGGCTTCGGCAGCTCGACCTTCGCGGCGCGGGCTTCTTCGGCCGAGGCGCCGGTCACCGCGACGCAGGCGAAGCCGCCGAGGGCGCCGAGGAAGGCGCGGCGGTGAAAGCCGGCCGAGGTCTTCGGAGAGAAGGACATGGGCGAACCTCGGTTGAACCGTGGGGGATCCGGCGGCGGCATCCCGCCGCCGGACCGGATCGATCAGTGGGCCGAGCCCATCTTCTTGCGCATCTCGCCGCGGCGCTTGCGCAGCATGATCGTGTCGTCGGCCATCACCAGATAGGCCTTGCGCAGGGCGGCGTCGAAACCGACCACTTCGGCGCCGGCCTTGGCGGAGGCGTCCGCCTTGGCGGCGGCTTCGGCTTTGGCCTTGTCGGCATAGGCCGCGTTCGACACGCGGGTCATGGTGCCCGGCTTCGACGGGTCGATGACGTAGAAGGCCTTGTCGACGAGGACCAGCGGCTTGATCTCGCCGTCGGCGCCGGCGTCGCCGGCATAGATCGCCTTGGGGCCGAGATCCATGTTGAGAGCGAGGCCGACGGCGGCGCAGTGCAGCGAGCAGGTGCCGTCGACGGCGTCGTTGTCGTAGTGGATCAGATGGCGGGTGGCCGAGAACTTCGCCCGCACCATGCCGCAGTAGCGGCAACGCGGGAACTTGGTGGTGTCGTCCTTGGTCGGATCCGCGTCCTTGGGCAGATCCTTGATCAGGCCGTTCTTGTCGGTCCACTCCATGGGCGACATCGGCATGGTTTCGGCGCGCGCCGGGGCGGCGGCGAACAGGGTCGAGACGGCGGCGGCGGCGAGCACGCGGCGGCGATCGATGGTGCGTTCGGTCATATCGGAATTCCCTTGGTTGTCGTGAGAAACATCCGGCACGGCGCATCGCATCGCGAGCGGCCGGACGATCGGGTCAGACGACGAAGGGAAGCGGAGGTCCGCGGGCCGAGCCGTTGCGCTGGATGGCAGGCGCGCGGATCTCGTCGGCGACGACCACGGTGAGGTCGACGAAGACCGTCGGTTCCGGCGCCGGCAGCGCCGGCGGAGCGACCGCGACGGCGTGGGCGGCGAGGGTGGCGGTGACGCAGAGGATGCAGGGCGGGGTCTGCGGCGGGGCGGAGCGGTCGGCGTCGCCGTCGGTATAGAGGATGCTGCCGTCGCCGCGGCACAGCGACAGGAGGCCGACCGCCGTGCCGTCGTCGCGCGGTCCGAAGGAACTCGCCGCCGCCGCACCGAGATGGTCGGCGGAGAGCACCACCTGGAAAACGAGGAGCAGCATCGCGAGGAAGCCGGCGAGCCGGCTTTCGCGCAAGTGTGCCATCGTCGTCAGGTGCCTCGCGGCCATGATCCGTCCCGGTTCCCGGTCGGCGCGGCGCGCCGGCCCACGTCTTCATCGGCGAGAGGCGCCGATCCGCTCTCTTCATTCCATCGGGTGGGCGCGGCGGCATTGACGGGTATCAATCCGATCGCCCCCCGGGGAGGACCGATCGTCGCGCGGAACGGGCCGAAAAGCCCGATCCGGCCCTCCCCGAGGGCGCTCGGCGGCATGTCGAGGGGGCGCCGTCGATGAGAAGCGCCGGGTCGATCGCCGGCCGGAAGCCCCCGGCGCAAGGCGTCATTTCGGATCGAGCAGGCGGGCGTGGGCCGGCGGTTCGGTCGATTCGAACATGTCGGGGAACTGCTCGGTCAGGCGCGGCAGGGCGCTGAGGATCTCGCGCATGTGGCGGCGCATGGCGGCTTCGGCAGCGTCGGGAGAACGCGAACGGAGCGCCTCGACGATGGCGCGGTGCTGGGCGACGAGCACCGAGATCGGCGTCGCCTCGGGCAGGCTGAGGTAGCGGACGCGATCCATCTGGGCGCGGGCGCCTTCGATGACGCGCAGCGCCGGCTCGCAGTCGCAGCACTCGACGATGGCGCGATGGAACTCCTCGTCGAGGTCGTAGAAGTGCCCGGGATCGGCGGACTCCGCCGCTTCCGCCTGGCGGGCGATGAGCCCGTCGAGGCGCTCGAGATCCTCCTCGGTGATCAGGGCGGCGGCGGTGCGCACCAGGGCGCTCTCCACCGCCTCGCGGATGAAGCGGGCGTTGAGCACGTCGCGCACCGAGATCTTGACGACGAAGGTGCCGCGGCTCGGCAACACCTGGAGGAGACCGGCTTCGGCCAGCTTGATGAAGGCCTCGCGCACCGGCTGCCGGCTGACCCCGTAGCGCAGTGCGATCTCCTTCTCCGACAGCGCTTCACCCGGCTTCAGCCGCATCTCGACGATGGCACGGCGAAGCTCGTGGATGATCTGCGGCACGATGGGGGCGGCGAGATTGATCGCGAGATCGGTCGACATGGCGGCTTGCAAAATCCTCACGTTCAGGAATACCATACCGGTATGGTGCCATACCGCAAGAGATCAAGCGGAAGAGCCCAGGGAGGATGAAGACGATGACGCGCTTGTCATACTGGTCCGTCGGTTCGGCGATTTCGGGTTTCGTGACCGCGGTGGCGGTGACGACGTGCCTCGCCGGCGCCGCCGTCGCCCAGACGCAGCTCAACATCAATACCGCTCTGGCCCAGAGCGATCCGATCTACAAGGGCCTCGAGCGCATGCGTGACCGTGTCGCGGAGCGCTCCAAGGGTCAATTGACCATCCGTATCTTCCCCGGCTCGCAGCTCGGCAAGGACGAGGACGTCCTCGAGCAGGCGCGCGCCGGCGCCAATGTCGCGGTGGTCGTCGACGGCGGCCGCATGGCCGTCTTCGTCAAGGAATTCGGCATTCTCGGCGCCCCCTATCTGGCCGAGGGCTTCCAGGGCGTGCGCAAGGTCGTGACCTCGCCGCTGTTCGAGACCTGGGTCGCCAAGCTGAAGGCCACGTCCGGCCATCAGGTGCTGTCGTTCAACTGGTGGCAGGGTGAGCGTCACCTGATCACCAACAAGCCGGTCGCCAAGCCGGCCGACCTCGCCGGCGTCCGCATGCGTACGCCGGGTGCGCCGGTGTGGATGGAGACGATCCGGGCGATGGGGGCCACACCGACGCCGATGGCGTGGGGCGAGGTCTATCCGGCCATGCAGCAGAAGGTGATCGACGCGGTCGAGGCGCAGGATCCGGCCTCGGTCGGCTCCAAGCTCTACGAGGTGGCGAAGTACACGACCAAGACCGGCCACATCAATCTGATCACCGGCATCGTCACCTCCGCCGCGTGGTTCGACGGCCTCTCGCCGGACCTGCAGAAGATCCTGCGCGAGGAATCGCTCGCCGCCGGCGACTACGCCTCGAAGATGACCGAGGACTCCCTCGTCGGCTTCGAAGACACCATGCGCAAGAACGGCATGACGGTCGCGGAAGTGGACAAGACGCCCTTCATCGAGGCCACCAAGCCGGTCTACGACAAGCTCGGCTACTCCGAGCTGCGCAAGGAAGTCGACAAGCTCCTGAAGTGAGACCCGAGCGGGTGACCCCGCCGGGTCGCCCGCCGAACTCGCGTTCGCCCGTGCCGGCGCCGCCAACGCCGCGGCACGGGCGATTCTCGCGGCCGGCGGCGAGGGCCGTCCGGCCGATCACCCGTATCGGGGTTCCCTCATGTCCGCTCTCGTGGCTCGTCTGGAGCTCTTCGCCGCCAAGGCTCTGCTCGCGGCGATCGTCGTGCTCGTCTTCGCCGCCGCCGTCGGGCGCACCTTCGGCTATCCGCTGGTATGGTCGGTCGACGTCGCCCAGCTCCTGTTCATCTGGGTCTGCTTCCTCGGCGCCAACCGGGCGCTGCGACTGAAGACCCACATCGGCGTCGACTTCTTCGTCCGCAATCTGCCGCGTGCCGCCCGCCATCGGGTCGAGTTGGTGCTGGCGATCGTCGTGCTCGCCTTTCTCGGGGCGCTGGCGGTCTCCGGATACAAGCTGACGATGATGAACTGGCAGCGGGTCTACGGCGACAGCGGCATCTCCTACGCCTGGGTGACGGTGGCGGTGCCGGTGGGGGCGGCGATGCTGGCGATCACGCTCGTCGGCCATGTCGTCGGGGCGCTGAGGTCGGGCGGTCTCGTCTTCTATGCCGATCGCACCGTCGATCGCTCCCAAAGCCAGCTCGGGTGAGGCGAACATGCTGATTCTCTGGGGGCTCTTCTTCGTCCTGATGTTCGTCGGCATGCCGGTCGCCTTCGCCATCGGCATCTCCGGGTTCTCGTTCTTCGTGCTCTCCGGCACCATTCCGGTGAGCATCGGTGTGCAGCAGATCGCGACCGCGTCGCAGAGCTTTCCGCTGCTCGCCGTGCCGTTCTTCGTGCTCGCCGGTCACATGATGAACAAGACCGGCATCACCCACCGGCTGATCGCCTGTTCGAACGTGCTGGTGTCGTGGATGTCGGGCGGTCTCGCCCAGGTCTGCATCCTGCTCTCCACCCTGATGGGCGGGGTCTCCGGCTCGGCGGTGGCCGATGCGGCGATGGAGGCGCGGATCCTCGGGCCGAACATGATCCGCTCGGGTTATGCCCGCGGCTTCACCTGCGCCTCGATCGCGGTCGGCTCGCTGATCACGGCGACGATCCCGCCGAGCCTCGGCCTCATCCTCTACGGCTTCGTCGGCAACGTCTCGATCGGCCGGCTGTTCCTCGCCGGGGTCATCCCGGGGCTGCTGATGATGGCGGCGCTGATGGGCGTCGTCTACGTCGTCGCCCGCAAGCGCGACTATCGCGAGGCGCGGGTGTCGAAGCCGACGGGCCGCGAGATCTGGCGGGCGGTGGTCGACGCCAAATGGGCGCTGCTCTTCCCGCTGGCGCTTCTCGTCGGCATCCGCGGCGGCATCTTCACGCCGTCGGAAATCGGTGCCTTCGCCGTCGTCTACGCGGTGGTGGTCGGTGTCTTCCTGCACAAGGAGCTGACGCTGGCGACGGCGCTCGAGGCGCTGGCCGAGGGCGTGCTCGACGTCGGCGTCATCATGCTGATCATCCTGATGTCGGGCATGGTCGGCTATGCGCTGATCTTCGAACAGGCGCCGCAGGTGGTGGCCGAATGGATGCTGGGACTGACCAGCAACCCGCTCGCCGTGGTGGTGCTGATCCTGGTGTTCCTGCTCATCGCCGGCTGTTTCGTCGAGAGCACGGTGCTGGTGCTGCTGCTCACCCCGATCTTCGTGCCGATCGTCACCAAGCTCGGCGTCGACCCGGTGCATTTCGGCATCCTGATGATGTCGATCGTGACGCTGGGGTCGATGACGCCGCCGGTCGGGGTGGCGATGTACACGGTGTGCTCGATCCTCGACACGCCGATCGAGGAGTACACGGTCGAAGCCGTGCCCTTCGTCGCGGCGATCGTCGCGGTGATCGCCTTCCTGGCGCTCTTCCCCGGCGTGGTGCTGTGGTTGCCGAATCTGGTGATGTGACGCGCGCGATGCCGGGCGGTCACACCGGCCGGCGTCAGCGGGCGCGTGACGTCGACCCGCCGTCGTGCGGCGGCGCGACCGTGGCCGCCGCCTTCGGGTGGTGGCCGCGGGCCAACCACTTCGTCGGCAGCATGAACCACGCGGTGGCGAGGTAGAACAGGGCCTCGAACAGCGCGCTGCCGTTCGCCGCCGGGCGCCCGGCGAGGCGGGCGGGGAAGGCGTCGAAGGTGTTGCCGAGCAGATTGCCGAAGAAGATCATGCGGATCAGCAGTTCGATGTCGGCGGCGGTCCTGTCGCCGTAGGCGGCTTTCAATCGCGCCGTCATCTGCGGTTCCGGCCGACGGTCGGTCTCGGCGTAGTGCTGGGCGTAGAGGAGCGCCGGCCGTTCGCGTTCGGAGGCGGAGGCCGCGAACTGCAACTCGAACATGTCGCGGATCTCGTCGTCGCTCAGACCGGAGGCGACGGCGCGTCCGGCGTGGAACCAGCTGCAATAGACGCAGCCGTTGATCGCGGTGACGACGATCATGATCTTCTCGGCGAAGGCCGATCCGATCTCGGGATTGCGGGCGGCGCGCACCAGGGCGGGGAGCCGGCCGAGAAGGAATCCGAGATCGCGCAGCAACAGGGACGGCGTGAAGATTCGCTTGTCGAAGCTGGTGCTGTTCATGACGACCTTCCGGACCCGGCGAGCCTCCCACTCGATAGGACCCGCACTCCCCAGATGGGTGTGGCGACGACCGTCGGCAAGATGGAGACGGCACGACCCGTCACCGGCCACGCGAGGTGGCACTTCCGGGTCTTCGCGGCGGTTCGGAAGGGGATGGTGGGCGTGACAGGGATCGAACCTGTGACCCCTACGATGTCAACGTAGTGCTCTCCCGCTGAGCTACACGCCCGAACCGATCGGTGCCACCCGGAACGGGATCGGGCGGCGAGGTCGCTCTATAACGAGGTCGATCCGGTCACGCAAGCCCGGATGTCGCGCGGGGAAGAAGTTTCTCCCCGCGCTCGAGGGAAGTGCCGGAATTCCGCCGTTTCAGGCGGCGAGCAGCTTCTCGACCTCGCGCACCAGATCGCGCAGGTGGAAGGGCTTGGAGAGGACCTTGGCGTCCTTGGGTGCCTGGCTGTCGGGGTTGAGCGCCACCGCGGCGAAGCCGGTGATGAACATCACCTTGAGGTCGGGGTCGAGCTGGGTGGCGCGACGGGCGAGTTCGATACCGTCCATCTCCGGCATGACGATGTCGGTGAGGAGCAGGGTGAAGGGTTCCTCGCGCAGCCGCTCGTAGGCGCTCTTGCCGTTGTCGTAGGAAACGACGTCGTAACCGGCGTTCGCCAACGCCTTGGCCAGGAAGCGACGCATGTCGTTGTCGTCTTCGGCGAGGATGATACGCGCCATCGGGTCCATTCGATTCTCTTTCCGGGTGGTCTCTCGTATCTCTCCATTGAGACCGATCGCGGTAAATTTACGGTGAAATCCGGTTTCCGCCACATGGCCTTCGCAGAGGTCGATCGACCCGCACGGTGGACAGGGACGACGCGCGGAGGGCAACATGGGGCGGCCCGCGCCGTCGGTGTGGGCGCGAAGGGTCGGAAATCGCCGAAGGAGACGGGTTTGCGGGGAACGGCGGACGACATGCGCATCGTCGAGGGATTCGAGGGGGTGGAGCCCTTCGACCTCGTCTGGCCGGAGCGCGTCACCGCCCCGTGTCTCCTCACCAGCCCCCATTCGGGCCGCGATTATCCCCGTGATTTTCTCGCCACGACCCGATTGGACCGGGTGACGATCCGCCGTTCGGAAGACGCCTTCGTCGACGAATTGTGTCTGGCGGCGGCGGGTGGGCGGCTGCCGGTGCTGGCGGCGCGGTTCCCGCGCGCCTGGCTCGACGCCAACCGGGAACGGCTGGAACTCGATCCGCGGATGTTCACGGGCGTGCTGCCGGCCGGCGCCAACACGCGCTCCACCCGCGTCGCCGGCGGCCTCGGCACCATCCCGCGCATCGTCACCGACAAGGACGACATCTATCGTGGGCCGATCCCGATCGACGAGGCGATGGAGCGCATCGCCCAGGCCTACGAGCCCTATCACGCGACGCTCAGGCGGTCGCTGAGCCGGCTCCACGCACAGTTCGGCCATGCGGTGATGATCGATTGTCACTCGATGCCGTCGACACAGCGCCTCGGCGGATCGGAGGGGCGCATCGACATGGTGCTCGGCGACCGTCACGGCCGCAGCTGTCATCCGGCCCTGACCGAGATGGCGGCGGCATTGCTGCGCGAGGCGGGCTATCGCGTCGCGCTGAACAAGCCCTACGCGGGCGGTTACGTCACCGAGACCTATGGCCGGCCCGACCGTGGCCTGCACGCCTTGCAGATCGAGATCTCGCGCGCCCTCTACATGAACGAGGCGACGATCACCCGCACCACCGGTTTCGCGGCACTGTCGCGCGATTTCGGCCGCTTCGTCGAACAGTTGGTGACGAGTTTCGGGGCGATCTTCGATGATCTGCGTTCGGCGGCGGAGTGAGGCCGGTTCGACGGACGCGTGCCATGCGGCCCTATTTCGCGACGCCGTGTGAAAAAAGAACGGGCCGCGCCCGGGAAGGCAGCGGCCCGAAGTGGGTATTTCAGGGAGGAAACGCCCAGAAGGGCCACGCGGCGACGAGAAGCATCACCGCGATGCAGCAAATATGATATTGCATCGCACAAAAGTCAAGCGGTGCATCGCAGCATCATCGGAGGGGCCGGATTCGGCGGCAAGAGAGAGCCCGGGCGCGGCCGCGCCTGCGACCGGTCGCCTCGATCACGGGTCGATCGGCGGTGTGGGCTTGCATCGATGCGCCGGGCGGCGCAAGACCGTCGACACCCGCCGCCGACCCAGACCGCCGATCCCGAGGTGCGACCGATGAGTGTTCCCGACCCCGCCGATGACCTCGCCCGCTTCCTCGACGACCTCGCCGACGTTTCGGGGCGGGCGATCCTGCCCTATTTCCGCTCGCGGCTGGAGGTCGAGAACAAGCTCGCCGGAGCGGCTTTCGATCCCGTCACCGTCGCCGACCGGGCGGCGGAGGAGGCGATGCGCCGGTTGATCGGCGAGCGCTATCCCGACCACGGCATCCTCGGCGAGGAATACGGGCGCGAACGGGACGACGCCGAACATGTCTGGGTGCTCGATCCGATCGACGGGACGCGCGCCTTCATCTCCGGTCTGCCGGTGTGGGGCACGCTGATCGGCCTCAAGCATCACGGCCGGCCGGTGCTCGGCACCATGCACCAGCCCTTCACCCGCGAGCGCTTCACCGGCGACGGCGAGCGCGCGTGGTATCGCGGCCCCGACGGGGTGCGCGAACTGGCGACGCGGCCCTGCGCGCGGATCGAGGACGCGGTGCTGTTCACCACGACGCCGGCGATGCTGAAGGGCGAGGAGCGGACCGCCTACGACCGGGTCGAATCACGGGTCCGGTTGGCGCGCTACGGGGTCGACTGCTACGCCTACTGCATGGTCGCGGCCGGCTTCGTCGACGTGGTCGTCGAGGCCGGGCTCCAGCCCTACGACATCGTCGCCCTGATCCCGGTGATCGAGGGCGCCGGCGGCGTCGTCACTGCCTGGGACGGCGGCAGTCCCGTCGACGGCGGCCGCATCGTCGCTTCCGGCGGTCGGCGGCTCCACGACGAGGTGCTGCGGCTCCTCGCCGACGCCGGCTGAGGCGGGCGGCGTCTCCGCGTCGACGGGTTCGGCCGGCGACGGTGCGTCGGATTCGACCGCCGCGGACGGCTCTTCCGTGCTCGCGGCCGGCGCGGCGACGGCCGGGGAGGGCGACATTTCGGACGGCGGTTGCTGAGCCGTCTCCGTCGCCGCGGGCTCGGTTCCATTCGTTCCCTCCGTCTCTGCCGCCGCGTCCGCCTCGGACGTCCGGGCCGATGCGGTCTCCGCTGCGGGCGGTGGCAGGGCGATCACCTCGGGGGTGGTCGAAGCGGGGGCTTCGTCGGCCGGAGCTTCGTCGGTCTCTGGGGCGGGCGGTTCGGTGGTCGCCGCCAGGGTGCCGCTCGCGGCGGCAGCAACCGCGGCGAGGGCGGCGACGGCGGCTTGGGCGTCCGCGGGCGAGGCGGCGGATGCATCGCCTTCGGAGGCGACGTCGGCCGGGGCGTCCGGCCGGGTCGCGGGCGCGACGACGTCGGCCGGCGGGGGCGGGGGCTCCGCCGATCGCGGCATCTCCACCGGCGGCGCGTCCGAGCCGGGGACGAAGGCGTCGAAACCGGCCCAGAACTGCTCGCGATAGCGGTCGCGCTCCTTGAGGAGTTCGTGGCGGGCACCGGGGATCACCAGATGTTCGGTGGCGACGGTGCGGGTGGCGAAGGTCTCGATCGCCCGGTTCGACACCACCCGGTCGTCGCCGCAGGCGAAGATCAGGGTGGGCAGGCGCCAGGCGGCGAGCGCGGTGGGGGCGAGGACGCGGTCCATCACCTCGAAAGCGGCGGCGAGCCAGCCGACGGTGGGCGAGCCGACGGCGATCTCGGGATGGCGCCACGACATCTCGGCGCCGCGGGCGTGGCGGACCGGGTCGGAGGTGAGCACGTTCTGATCGAACGGCGTCGTGTGGATCGGCGTGGCGCCGCCGCCGGGCACCCAGTCGGAGCCCATGCCGAGGGCGCGCAGGGTCTTGGTGAGGACGCGGGCGACGGGTTCGGCGGGGCCGACGGTGCCGAGGCCGAGGAACGGGGCGGTCAGCACCATGCGGCGGACGTCGCGGGCGAGGCGGTCGCCGTTCGCCACGGCGACGAGGCCGCCGGTCGAATGAGCGAGGACGTACCAGGGCTTCGGGTGGTTCGGGGCGACGAGGCGAAGGACGGCGTCGAGGTCGAAGTCGTAGGCGGCCATGTCGGTGACGTGACCCTTGCGCGGGTGGCGCGCCAGCCGCTGCGAGCCACCCTGGCCGCGCCAGTCGAAGGTCGCCACCGAGAGGCCGCGGGCCTGCAGGTCGCGGATCGTCTCGAACCAGCATTCGACGTATTCGGCGCGACCCTGGAGCAGGATGACGGTGCCGCGCGGGCGGAAGGCCTCGAAGGTCGCCCAACGGATGCGCACGCCGTCGGCGGCGGCGAGGACGCCGACACGGGCGCCGGGCGGCACCGGGGCGTCGGGGGACTCGATCAGGTGGTCGACGACGTCCATCCGGCACTCCCGGGCGATGGCGGCGAGGCGCGAGAATCGCGTTTCCGCGAGGCGAACCGATCCTCCCCATCGAGATACCCCGGCCCGCGGCGAGGGACAACCGAGGCTCGTTTCACGGCGACCGCGACCTCCTCACGAATTCGATGTGCACCCCTCTTGAAAGACGTCGCGAGCACTCCCATGTCTCGTCTCGTGGATGCCGACAGGATCCATGATGAAATCGCATCCCCCGGCGATTACTGCGATGTGCCTCGGCGGGCGTCGAAGAAGTCGGAAAGCGGGTGCGATCTCGTCGACATGTGTCGCTCAGCGCTTCGGAGGACATCACATGCGTATCGACTTCTCTCCGCTCTATCGTTCCACCGTCGGTTTCGACCGCCTCTTCTCGTTGATGGACGCCATGGGCGCCGGCGAGACTTCGCAGCCGAGCTATCCGCCCTACAACATCGAGCGGACCGGCGAGAACGCCTATCGCATCACCATGGCCGTCGCCGGCTTCGGCGAACCGGATCTCGCGCTCGAAGTGAAGGAAGGCGTGCTCGTGGTGAAGGGCGAGAAGGCGACATCGGAAGAGAACAAGGAGCTTCTCTATCGCGGCATCGCGTCGCGCAGCTTCGAGCGCCGCTTCCAGCTCGCCGACCACGTGGTGGTCCAGGGCGCCAAGCTGGAGAACGGCCTGCTCCATATCGATCTGGCCCGTGAGGTGCCGGAGGCGATGAAGCCGCGCCGCATCCCGATCGCCGCCGCGGCTCAGGCCAAGACGATCGAAGCGCCCACCACCGCGGCCGCGCCGACGGTCGAAGCCGCCTGAGGCACGAATCATGGAAATCCACGGCCGACCCCTTCCCTCCCCCCCGTAGTTCGGCCGTGGTGAGCCCGATCGCCCCCCGATCGGACGCCCCGGAGCCGCCCCGTCCACCGCAAGGTGGGCGGGGCGGTCTTCTTGTGGACCTTCGCCGCCTCGTCCACCGCAAGGTGGGCGGGGCGGTCTTCTTGTGGACCTTCGCCGCCTCGTCCACCGCAAGGTGGGCGGGGCGGTCGCGTTTCGGGGGTGGGGCGGATTGGGGGTGTGGCCCGCGCCTCGATCGCGACGGGACGGGACACGGGAAAGGTTCACGCTGCGCTGCGAAACGGCTAAGGGTGCTTTCGCCGCGACGCGGGTGCGTCGTCGGTCCGCCAGCGAACGCAGGGGCAGCCCGTGATCCGCCACGTCGTCTTCTTTTCGGTCCGTGACGCCGCCGACGCCGATCGCGTCGAGGCCGGATTGCGGCTCCTGGAGCGCAATCCGCATGCGCAGCGGTTGGCGATCCGGCGCAATCTCAAGTGCGACGCGTTGTCGGGCGAGGTCGATTTCGTCGTCTACGGGGAATTCGCCGACGAGGCGGCGCTCGCCGCCTACAAGGCCGATCCGACCTATGCGCAGTCGATCGCCGCGGTGCGGCCGCTGCGCGATCTGCGCATCGCCGCCGATTTCGAGCTGGACTGAGCGCGGGCGGCGCGGGTCGGCTCCGCCGCTCGGTGAGGCGCGTCACGGCTTCGCCAGTTCCGCCAGGAAGGCGTCGACGTCGTCGGTCGTGGTGGCGAAGCTCGTCACCAGCCGGTAGAGAGCTTCACCTTCGGCGAGGCGGTCCTCGGGGGCGAGGCCGGCGGTCGACCACGGGTGGAAGCGGGCGCCGGCGGCGGTGAGGTGCTCGGCGGTCGCCGGGGCCATGGCGACGAAGACCTCGTTGGCCTGGGGTTCCCAGGCGAGGCGGGCGGAGTTCGAGCGAGCGATGCCGGCGGCGAGACGGTCCGTCATGGCGTTGGCGTGGGCCGCGAGTTCCAGCCAGTGGCCATCGTCGAGCCAGGCGTCGAACTGCGCGGCGACGAGGCGGTGCTTGGAGATCAGCTGGCCGGCGCGCTTGCGGCGGAAGGCCAGTTCCTCGCGTTTCTCCGAATCGAACGAGACGATCGCCTCGGCCATCAGGCAGCCGCCCTTGGTGGCGCCGAAGGAGAGGACGTCGACGCCGGCCTTCCAGGTGACTTCGGCGAGGCTGCAGCCGAGCCGGGCGACGGCGTTGGCCAGCCGCGCCCCGTCCATGTGGAGGGCGAGGCCGTGGCGGTGGGCGACGTCGGCGAGGGCGGCCACCTCGGCGGGGGTGTAGATGCGGCCGCTCTCGTTGGCCTGGGCGATGGAGAGCACCGCGGGCTTGCCGTGGTGGACGCCGATCGGCCAGGCGGCGAGGCGGTGGCCGAGGTCGCGCGCGTCGATCTTGCCGTGGCGGCCGGGGAGGGTCACCGTTCGGGTGCCGGCGAAGAACTCGGGCGCGCCACATTCGTCGACGGCGAGGTGGCCCTCCTCGTGGATGACGAGTTGGCCCCAGGGCGGCGCGAAGGTGGCGACCGACAGCGCGTTGGCGGCGGTGCCGGTGGCGACGAGGAAGACGTCGACGTCGCGCTCGAAGGCCGCGGCGAAGCGGGCTTCGAGCCGGCGCGTGAACTCGTCGTCGCCGTAGGCGGGCTGCGGGCCGACGGCGCCGGCTTCCGCCAGGGCGGCGAGGACTTTCGGCGAGGCGCCGAACCAGTTGTCTGACGAGAAGATCATGGCGCGACCCTCGCACCGCCCGAGCGCCGGCGCAAGCGACCGGCGAGCGGGACAGGGTGGCGTATCGGTCGGCGTGATCCGCCGGTCAGCCGTATTGCATCAGCCCGCCGCCGAAGGACCAGTTCTCGGCCTTCACCTCGACGAGGTTCACGAACACGTCGTCCGGGCCGACGCCGGGCGCTACGGCCAATTCGCGGGCGATGGCGGCGTAGAGGGCGCGCTTCTGGTCCTTGGAGCGGGTATCGTTACAGGTGATGCGGACGAAGACCGTGGCGTCGGAGCGGGCGACGCCCGGATAGGTTCGGTCGTAGACGATCTCGTCCGGCCCGTGACGGGTGAGGAGGCAGAAGCGGTCGTTCTCCGGCACGGCGAACGTTTCCCGCATGGCGCGGTAGACGGCGTCGAGGATTTCGGCGTCGTGGCCGACCCAGGCGTCGGCGGCGAGCGAGACTTGGACGAGAGGCATGGCGGCGGGTCTCCCACGGCGATCGGGATCGATCGGCGAGAGGATCCCGCCGACCGAGCGTCGGGTCCAATTCGCATGCGTGATTTCACCGATGAACGGATGCGATCGCCCGGCGATCGGCCGAAGTGTGGGCGAATCTCGAGCAGATCGTGGCGAACTGCCGCTTGCGGGAACGGCGGATTTCTGCGATCTTCCGCTCGGAAGAAATAGGACAGCAAGACTGACCTATTTTTCGGAAATGGACGGAAAGCGGCGGATTTCTGCGGTTTTTCGACATGGCCGGCGCGGCTCGGGGTATGCGCTCGGTGGTCTCTTCCGGGAGGGAAGGGGTGCGAAGCGGATCTGCGACGCCGTGGCTCGATCGGGTGGCTCCACCCGGATCCGCGCCCCGCTCCGCGATCTCGACCGAGACCGTGGGCCGGGGATGCGCGCGTCCGAGGATGGGCCGATGACCACCTGCCGCCCCCCACGCCCGGGACGCGGCGAACTGCGAGGATGGGTCCCATGGAACGGATCTCGCCGGAAGGCTTCCCGAGCATCGAAGCTCGTGAGGTGATCGCCACCACCGAGACCGCGGCGGTCGCGCCGCAGACGGTCGCGACGACCTCGGCGCTGCCGAAGGCCCAGGGCATGTTCGACCCGTCCGAGAACCGGGACGCCTGCGGCGTCGGCTTCGTCGCCGACATCAAGGGCCGCAAGAGCCACGGCATCGTCGAGGATGCGCTCTACGTGCTCGAGAACCTCGAGCACCGCGGCGCCGTCGGCGCCGATCCGCTGATGGGCGACGGCGCCGGCATCCTGGTGCAGATCCCGCATCGCTTCTTCTCGGAGGAATGCGCGAAGCTCGGCTTCCCGCTTCCCGAGGCCGGCAAGTACGCCATCGGCCAGATCTTCCTGCCGCGCGACGCCGCCGAGCGCGACCGGGCGGTGGCGATCATCGACCGCTGCATCGAAGCCGAGGGCATGAGCGTGCTCGGCTGGCGCGACGTGCCGGTCGACAACTCCAAGCTCTCCGAGGGCGTCAAGGCGACCGAACCGGTGCAGCGTCAGGTGTTCATCGGCTGCATCGCCCCGGGCGCCACCCAGGAGGACTTCGAGCGCAAGCTCTACATCGCCCGCAAGCTCCTGTCCGGCGAGGTCTACGAGGCCGACTGGAACGGCGCGACCAAGCGTGATCTCGACAGCTTCTACGTCGTGTCGCTGTCGAGCCGCACCGTCGTCTACAAGGGCATGTTCCTGTCCTATCAGGTCGCGGCCTACTATCCCGACCTCGCCGACGAGCGCTTCGAGTCGGCGCTGGCGCTGGTGCATCAGCGCTTCTCGACCAACACCTTCCCGTCGTGGAAGCTCGCCCATCCCTACCGGATGGTCGCCCACAACGGCGAGATCAACACGCTGCGCGGCAACGTCAACTGGATGTACGCCCGTCAGGCGACCACGACCTCGAAGGTGCTCGGCGACGACATCGAGAAGATCTGGCCGATCTCCTACGAGGGCCAGTCGGACACCGCCTGTTTCGACAACGCGCTCGAGTTCCTGGTGCGCGGCGGCTATTCGCTCGCCCATGCGGCCATGACCCTCGTTCCCGAGGCGTGGTCGGGCAACCAGGTGATGGACGACGAGCGCAAGGCCTTCTACGAGTACCATGCCGCGCTGATGGAGCCGTGGGACGGCCCGGCGGCGGTCGCGTTCACCGATGGCCGCCAGATCGGCGCGACCCTCGACCGCAACGGCCTGCGTCCGGCCCGCTACATCGTCACCGACGACGATCGCGTCATTCTCGCCTCGGAAGCCGGCACCCTGCCGGTGCCGGAGGAGAAGATCGTCTCCAAGTGGCGCCTGCAGCCGGGCAAGATGCTGCTGATCGACCTCGAGGCCGGCCGCATCATCTCCGACGACGAGATCAAGCGCACCATCGCCACCGCGCATCCCTACGGCACCTGGATCGAAGAGACCCAGCTGGTGCTCGAGGACCTGCCGGCGGTGGAGCCGCGCGCGCCGCAGACGCTGGAGAGCCTGCTCGATCTGCAGCAGGCCTTCGGCTACACCCAGGAGGACCTCAAGGTCCTCTTGCCGCCGATGGCCGTCACCGGCCAGGAAGCGGTCGGCTCGATGGGTACCGACACGCCGATCTCGGCGCTGTCGGACAAGTCGAAGCTGCTCTACACCTACTTCAAGCAGAACTTCGCCCAGGTGACGAACCCGCCGATCGACCCGATCCGCGAAGAACTCGTCATGAGCCTGGTGTCGTTCATCGGTCCGCGTCCGAACCTCTTCGACCTCGAAGGCGAGAAGGCTCAGAAGCGGCTCGAGGTGCGTCAGCCGATCCTCACCAACGAGGATCTGGAGAAGATCCGCACGATCGGCGACAACGAGGATTCGGGCTTCAAGTCGATCACCATCGACATCACCTACCCGGCCGCCAACGGCGCCGCCGGCATGCGTCCGGCGCTCGAGGCGATCTGCATCCAGGCGGAAGCCGCGGTCAGGATGTCGGCTGCCGGTCAGGTCTACAACATCATCGTGCTCTCCGACCGCATGACCGGCCGGCAGCGCATCGCCATTCCGGCGCTGCTCGCCACCGCCGCCGTGCACCACCATCTGATCCGCAAGGGCCTGCGTACCCGCGCCGGCCTGGTGGTCGAATCCGGTGAGCCGCGCGAGATCCACCACTTCGCCTGTCTCGCCGGCTACGGCGCCGAGGCGATCAACCCCTACCTCGCCTTCGACACGCTGATCGCGATGAAGGGCCAGTTCCCGGACGACGTCGACGAGCACGAGATCGTCTATCGCTACATCAAGTCGATCGGTAAGGGTCTGCTCAAGGTCATGTCCAAGATGGGCATCTCGACCTATCAGTCCTATTGCGGCGCCCAGATCTTCGACGCGGTCGGCCTCAAGGCGGCCTTCGTCAAGGAGTTCTTCTTCGGCACCGCGACCAAGATCGAGGGTGTCGGTCTGACCGAGGTCGCCAAGGAGACGGTCGAGCGTCACGCCAAGGCCTTCGGCGGCGATCCGGTGCTGACCGACATGCTCGAGGTGGGCGGCGAATACGCCCAGCGCGTCCGCGGCGAGGCCCACGTGTGGACCGCCGGCACCATCGCCGGCCTGCAGCACGCGGTGCGCTCGAACTCCTTCGAGAAGTTCCAGGCGGAGTTCTCCAAGCCGATCGACGAGCAGAACGAGCGGCTGACCACCATCCGCGGCCTCTTCCGCATCAAGTCGGCCGAGGAGATCGGCCGGACCGCGATCCCGCTCGACGAGGTCGAGCCGGCGGTGGAGATCGTCAAGCGTTTCGCCACCGGCGCGATGTCCTACGGCTCGATCAGCCGCGAGGCCCACACCACGCTCGCCATCGCCATGAACCGCATCGGCGGCCGGTCGAACACCGGTGAGGGTGGCGAGGAGGCGGATCGCTTCAAGCCGCTGGCCAACGGCGATTCGATGCGCTCGGCGATCAAGCAGGTCGCTTCCGGCCGCTTCGGCGTCACCACCGAGTATCTGGTCAACTCCGACCAGATGCAGATCAAGATGGCGCAGGGTGCCAAGCCCGGCGAAGGCGGTCAGTTGCCCGGCCACAAGGTCGACGCGG
The DNA here is from genome assembly GCF_036782435.1 of Pinisolibacter sp. Classification (NCBI taxonomy): domain Bacteria; kingdom Pseudomonadati; phylum Pseudomonadota; class Alphaproteobacteria; order Hyphomicrobiales; family Ancalomicrobiaceae; genus Pinisolibacter; species Pinisolibacter sp. The sequence continues at coordinate 84,027 of NZ_DAIPZB010000004.1, forward strand.
TGATCGGCAAGGTCCGCCACGCCACCCCCGGCGTGCAGCTGATCTCGCCGCCGCCGCACCACGACATCTATTCGATCGAGGATCTGGCGCAGCTGATCTTCGACCTGAAGAACGTCAACCCGGCCGGCGAAGTGTCGGTGAAGTTGGTCTCGGAGGTCGGCGTCGGCACCGTCGCCGCCGGCGTCGCCAAGGCGCGCGCAGACCACATCACCATCTCCGGCTTCGAGGGCGGCACCGGCGCGTCGCCGCTGACCTCGATCAAGCACGCGGGTTCGCCGTGGGAGATCGGCCTCGCCGAGACCCAGCAGACGCTGGTGATCAACGGCCTGCGCTCGCGCGTCGAGCTCCAGGTCGACGGCGGTCTGCGCACCGGACGTGACGTCGTCGTCGGCGCCATGCTGGGTGCGGACGGCTTCGGCTTCGCCACCGCGCCGCTGATCGCGGCGGGCTGCCTGATGATGCGCAAGTGCCACCTCAACACCTGCCCGGTCGGCATCGCCACCCAGGACCCGGTGCTGAGGAAGCGCTTCCACGGGGCACCGGAACACGTGATCAACTACTTCTTCTTCGTCGCCGAAGAAGTGCGCCGCATCCTGGCGTCGCTGGGCTTCGAGAAGCTCACCGACATCACCGGCCGCACCGACCTCCTCGACAAGCGGAAGTCGATCGCCCACTGGAAGGCCAAGGGCCTCGACTTCACCCGGCTGTTCCACATGCCGGAGGCGGCCGAGAGCGAGCGTCGTCGCACCATCCGTCAGCAGCATCCGATCGACACCGTGCTCGATCGCAAGCTGATCGCGGAAGCGGCTCCGGCGCTCGAAGCGAAGCGGCCGGTCCGGATCGACACCGAGGTCAAGAACGTCGATCGCTCGGTCGGCGCCATGCTCTCGGGCGAGGTCGCCAAGCGCTTCGGTCACGCCGGCCTGCCGGAGGATACGATCCACGTGACCCTCACCGGTACCGCGGGTCAGGCCTTCGGCGCCTGGGCGGCGCGCGGCGTGACGCTGGAACTGGTCGGCGACGGCAACGACTACGTCGGCAAGGGCCTGTCGGGCGGTCGCCTGATCGTCAAGCCGAACCCGATGTCGCGGATCGTGCCGGAGAAGTCGATCATCGTCGGCAACACCGTGCTCTACGGGGCGATCGAGGGCGAGTGCTACTTCCGTGGCTTCGCCGGCGAACGCTTCGCGGTGCGCAACTCGGGTGCCATCGCGGTGGTCGAGGGCGTCGGTGATCACGGCTGCGAGTACATGACCGGCGGTATCGTCGTGGTGCTCGGTCCGACGGGCCGCAACTTCGGCGCCGGCATGTCGGGCGGCATCGCCTATGTGCTCGACGAGGACGGCTCCTTCGCCAAGCGGGTCAACCTGTCGATGGTCGAGCTCGAGCCGGTTCCGGAAGAGGACATCCTGCTCGAGAAGCTGCACCATCAGGGTGGCGACCTCGACTTCAAGGGCAAGGTGGACGTCTCCGGCGACATGACCCGTCACGACGACGAGCGGCTGTGGCAGCTCATCTCCAGCCATCTCCACTGGACCGGCTCGGCCCGGGCCAAGGAGATCCTGGAGCACTGGGAGGTGTTCCGGCCGAAGTTCGTCAAGGTGATGCCGGTCGAGTACCGCAAGGCGCTCGAGAAGATGCAACAGCGTCAGGCAGCCGAGTGATCGGACGGAGTTGATGGAGACCGGAGGCGAACCTCGGTTCGCCTCAGATGGACACCGGAGGCGAACTTCCGTTCGCCTCCGCCCGGATCAGACCCCGGCGGTGGGTCCCTCGAACGGCGCGAAGCGCCTCGGGACCCCCGGCCGGAGAAGCAAAGGAACGGAGTGACACGATGGGCAAGGTCACCGGCTTTCTCGAGTACGATCGCCAGGAGCTGAAGTACCAGCCGGCGGCGGATCGTATCCGCCACTACAAGGAGTTCACCCTGCCGCTGGCCGACGCCGACGTCGAGCGGCAGGCGGCGCGCTGCATGGAATGCGGCGTGCCCTATTGCCACCGCGGCTGTCCGGTCAACAACCAGATCCCCGACTGGAACGATCTGGTCTACGACGGCGACTACGAGACCGCGGCGGCCAACCTGCACTCGACCAACAACTTCCCCGACTTCACCGGTCGGATCTGCCCGGCGCCCTGCGAGGCGTCGTGCACGCTCAACCTGTTCGACGCGCCGGTCACCATCAAGACCATCGAGGCGACGATCTCGGAGAAGGCGTGGACCAACGGTTGGCTCGTGCCGCAGCCGGCGAAGGCCAAGACCGGCAAGAAGGTGGCGGTCGTCGGCGCCGGCCCGGCCGGCCTCGCGGCGGCGCAGCAACTGGCGCGCGTCGGTCACGACGTCCACGTCTACGAGAAGAACGCCAAGGCCGGCGGCCTGCTGCGCTACGGCATCCCCGACTTCAAGCTCGACAAGGGCGTGGTCGAGCGCCGGGTGAAGCAGCTCGTCGACGAAGGTGTCGAGTTCCACTTCAACACCACCGTCGGGCTCGACGTGTCGGCGCAGGAACTGGTCGATCTCTACGATGCGGTGCTGCTCACCGGTGGCGCCGAGAAGCCGCGCGATCTGCCGGCGCCGGGCCGCAACCTCGGTGGCATCCATTTCGCCATGGAGTTCCTGCCGCAGCAGAACCGTCGCGTCTCGGGCGAGCCGCTCGGCGAAGTGGCGCCGATCCTGGCCGGCGGCAAGCACGTCGTCGTCATCGGCGGCGGCGACACCGGCTCGGACTGCATCGGCACCTCGGTGCGTCAGGGCGCGCTGTCGGTCACCCAGCTCGAGATCATGCCGCGTCCGCCCGAGAAGGAGGACAAGCTCGCAACCTGGCCGAACTGGCCGATCAAGCTCCGGACCTCGTCGAGCCACGAGGAGGGTGCGGAGCGTCTGTTCGGCGTCACCGCGACCCGCTTCGAGGGGGCCGACGGCCGTGTCACGGAAGTCCACATCGCCGAGGTCGACGCCAGGTTCCAGCCGATCGCCGGCACCGAGAAGGTGCTGAAGGCCGATCTGGTGCTGCTCGCCATGGGTTTCGTCTCGCCGGTGCACGAGGGCATGATCGATGCGCTCGGCGTCGCCAAGGACGGTCGCGGCAACGTGAAGGCGACCGAGGACGACTATGCCACCTCGATGCAGAAGGTCTTCGCCGCCGGCGACATGCGCCGCGGCCAGTCCCTGGTGGTGTGGGCGATCCGCGAGGGCCGTCAGGCCGCTCGTTCGATCGACCTGTTCCTGATGGGCCGGACCGAACTGCCGCGCTGAGCGACGCGAGGCGAGCGTGATACCGAGCCCACGAAGTTCCGACCTGTTCGGAACTTCATGGGCGAAGGCAAGCCCAAATGGGCGTCGGCCGGTCAGGCCGAAACTCACGAAATTCGGACGAGTCCGAATTTCGTGGACCCGGTATGAGACATCATGGCGCGTCATCTTCGGGTGGCGCGCCGTCGTCGTTTCGGGAGGCGGTCGATGGCCGCGGGGGACGCGCTGCGCCTCAGGGGGCGCGGCGGGAGTGGTCGTCGACGCGGCCGGCGGGGGTTTCGATCGGCAGGCCCTCGACGAGGCGGCGATGCGCCGGGGTGTCGGCGACGGGATAGCCGCCGGGCAGGTATCGGATCTCCTGCGGTCGACCGGCGCCGCCGGCGAGGCCGCCTTCGCCGTCGGGGCCGGCCACCTTGCCGAGGGGGACGATCGGACCGATGGTCGTCCACGGTGCGGGCGGCAGCGGCGGCGGACCGGCGACGATCGCTTCTTCCGCCCGGGGTTCGATGCGCGGCTCCTCGGGCAGCGACATCAGCGCCGGGATCGATCCGCCGCGCATCACCTTGCGGATCTCCTGCTCGACGAAGAAGGCGAGCTTCCTCTGGCCGGCGCGGGTGAAGAGCACGCCGTCGTTGGTGCGCAGCTTCTTGATCTGGCCTTCGACGTCGGGACCGGTCGGGGTGTAGTGGCCCTCTTCGTCGGTGAAGGCGTTCCAGATGTCGACGAAGCCGCCGCCGGACGCCTGGACGCGCGGCCGGATCATGTCGTTGAGGGACGACAGGAAGGCGGCGTAGGCGGCGCGCGCGGTGGGGCGACGATCGGGGTCGGAGGTCGGCGGCAGGCCGACCCACCAGAACGGTTTGCCGGTGGCGCGGATCTCGGCGATCAGCTTGTCGAGGCGCTCGCCGTAGACCCTGGTCCATTCCTCGCCCGCCACTTCGAGGCCCTTGGCGCCGGGGACGGGGATGGTCTGATAGTCGTTGACGCCGAGCATGACGACGATCATGTCGGCCTTGTTCTCGGCGAACACCTTCGTCGCCATCGTGCTCCACTCGCCGTCGTTGTCGCGGGTGAGGCCGGAAGCGTTGCGCGACTTGGCGACGACGACGATCGACGGCTCTTCGGCGAAGGCCATCTGCAGACCGTAGCCCAGGCCCTGGGCCTCGATGTCGCCGATGACCAGCACCGTCTGGGCGTCCGGGTTCTTCGGCACTTCGACGATCTTGGGCTCGACCCGCTTCCTCGGCGGGGCGACCACATCCGGCGGAGCCGGCGGCAAGCGGCGTTGCTGGGGAACGCCGAAGAGGGCACGGAAGAAGCCGCCGATCGGATCGACCTGAGCGGCGGCCGGAGCGCTTCCCGACGCGGCGAACAGCGCCACCATCAATAGGATCAGTGCCGTCCGGACACCACGCATCGCCGTCTCGCCTCGTCCCGTGACGATCCGCGCACCGCCGCCGGTGCCGGATTCGTCGCGACGGACAGTCTAGTGCAGAATCGGGCGAAACGAGTACAGGCGCCGCGGGTCGCGTCGATCGGTCTCGACGAGGCGCGGATCAGCCGCCGCGCAGGCGGGCGAGGACCTTGTCGGTGGGATAGCCGTCGGCGGGCGTCATGCCGACCGACTTCTGCCAAGCCTGGATCGCTCCGCGAGTCTTGTCGCCGTAACGGCCGTCGGCACCACCGGTGTCGAAGCCGAGGGCGGTCAGGCGCTCCTGGACCTCCTGGGTCTCGCTCAGCGTCAGCGAGCGCTCGTCCACCGGCCAGGGCCTGACGAACTTGCCCTCGCCGCGGATCTTGTCGCCGAGGTGGCAGATCGCCAGAGCGTATTTCGACGAAGGGTTGTAGGACTTCACCGCGTAGAAATTGCGGGTCAGGGCGAAGGCCGGCCCCTTGGCGCCGGCGGGCAGGTAGATGCGCGCCACGGTGTCGGGGTGGGAGAAGGCCTTGCCGTCGGCGCGGCGCAGGCCGAGCGCCGTCCACTGGGCGAAGGTCTTCTGGGTCTTGCCGTCGGCATGTGCGTGGTCGAACTTCGGGGTGAAGTCGACCTCGTGACCCCAGGCTTCGCCGCGCCGCCAGCGGCCGCGCTCGACCAGGTAGCGGGCGGTGCCGGCGAGCGCGTCGTCGGGCTTGCCGAAGGGATTGATGCGGCCGTCGCCGTCGAAGTCGACGCCCATGTTGAGCCAGACCTCGGGCATCCACTGGGTGTGGCCCATGGCGCCGGCCCAGGAGCCGATCATCTGGTCGGGCTCGGCCCAACCGCGGTCGACGATGATCAGCGCGTTGATCAGTTCCTGCTCCCAATAGCTGCGGCGACGGGCGTCGCCCCAGGCGAGCGCGGAGAGGCAGGGGATGACCTTGCGCATGTACTTGGCGGAGACGGCGAGATCGCCGAACGAGCTCTCGAGCCCCCACAGGGCGCACAGGGTATAGCGGTCGACGCCGTATTTCGCTTCGATGCGATCCCACAGCGCGGCGTATTCGCGGATCCGCTTCTTGCCGGTCTCGACGTTGTAGTCGCTGGTGCGGCGTTCGATGTAGCGCCAGATCGGTTCCTGAACCTCGGGCTGGGCGCGGTCGAACTTGTAGACGGCGGTGTCGGGGACGGTCGCGGCCATGACCCTGTCATAGGTCGCACCCGAGACACCCTTGGCCAGGGCCCGGGGACGGAAGCGGCCGACCCATTCGGTGAAGCCGGTGTCGGCGACCGGACCCGGTTCGTCGGCGGGTGTGCCGATCGAGCCGGTCTCGGCCTTGGCGACGCCGAGGCCGGCCATCGGCGACGACGAACAGGCGCCGAGCGCCAGCGAACCGGCGCCGATCAGGAAGGCCCGTCGGCGCAGCGCGAGGTCGAGCAGGGTTCCGTCGAAACGGCGCGGATCGGACATCGCGAAGTCTCCCGGGGCGGGTGTGGGGCGGCGGCGCTCGCCGTCGGCACGCCGGCTGATCTCCCGGTGATCATGGTTAATTCGAACTTAACACCGTCTTAACGCCGCTTCCTCATGATTTCGCCGCGGTTTCGGAAGAATCGCACGCCGTCGCATCCGTCGGTGACGCATCGTGAGCGGTGCGCTTGCCGGGCTCGGGGCGATGGATTACGCACAAGGCGGCGCGCCACGATCGGTGATGCGTCGACGAGAGTCCACAGGCGAGAAAGTCCTCGGAATGACGAAGAAGATCCGCAAAGCCGTGTTCCCCGTCGCGGGCCTGGGGACCCGCTTCCTGCCCGCCACCAAGGCGATGCCCAAGGAGATGCTGACCGTCGTCGACAAGCCGGTGATCCAGTACATCGTCGACGAGGCGCGCGAGGCGGGGATCGAACACTTCATCTTCGTCACCGGCCGCAACAAGGCGGTGATCGAGGACCATTTCGACCTCGCCTACGAGCTCGAGGCGACGCTCAGGTCGCGCGGCAAGAAGGCCGAACTCGCCATCCTCGACGCCCAGCGGCCGCCGCCGGGCACGACCTCCTTCACTCGCCAGCAGGAGCCGCTCGGCCTCGGCCACGCGGTGTGGTGCGCGCGCGATCTGGTCGGCGACGAGCCCTTCGCGGTGATGCTGCCCGACATGATCATGAAGGGCCACACCAAGAGCTGCCTCGCGCAGATGACCGACGTCTTCCACGAAACCGGCGGCAACGTCGTCGCGGTCGAGGAGTGCCCGCCCGAACTCGCGCATCAGTACGGCATCGTCGGCGTCGGCGACGCCAAGGGCGAGGCGTTCCGCATCACCTCGATGGTGGAGAAGCCGCCGAAGGGCACCGCGCCGTCGAACCTCTTCATCAACGGCCGCTACATCCTGCAGCCGCGGATCTTCGAACTGCTCGAGACCCAGGAGCGCGGCGCCGGCAACGAGATCCAGCTCACCGACTCGATGCGCGCGCTGATGGACGAGGATGCCTTCTGGGGCGTGCGCTTCGAGGGCAAGACCTACGACTGCGGCTCCAAGGTCGGCTTCCTCGCCGCCAATGTCGCCTACGGACTGGAGCGCAAGGATCTCAGGGCGGAATTCCGCGCCGAGATCGAGGCGATTCTGAAGGGTCTGTGAGGTCGTTCACGACGAGAAGACGTTTCGGCCGGCGTCGCGAGACGCCGGCCGTTTCGTATCCGAGGGCCGGCGGCGATCGGCGTCAGCGCTGCAGGCGGACGCCGACCATGACCGTCGCGACATCGTAGTCGGCGCCGGCGGAGGTGGAGACGTAACGCGTCAGGCCGCCCTTGACGAAGGTCTGGATGTTCCGGTCGATCTTGTAGGTGAGGCCGGAGGAGAGCGTCACGGTGTCCTCGCGCAGAGACGTCCCGACATAGCGCTTGTCGGCGACCGCCAGCCCGGCGGAGGCGACGAGATCGGGGCGGAGCGCGTGGTCGACCGAGACGCCGACGGTGCGCGAGACGGCGCCGGGGGAGGTCGCCAGAGTGGTCGGCTCGAAACTCGTCTTGGCGTCGAGCTTGACGCTGGTCAGGCGGGTCGGCGACCACACCAACGATCCGTCGAGGAGCCAGCCGGAGATGTCGGGCAATGTGCCCTTTTCGGGACGCTCGACGCCCCAACCGGTCGACAGTTCGCCGCGCAGCATCGGACCGAGGTCGGCGACGACGCCGACCTTCGCCGCCGCACCGATCGAATCGCGGGGCTGCCGGCGACGATCGCATCGTCGTAGTCGCGGTTCGACGCCTGGACCTCGACGAAGGGGCGGAGCGATCCCTTCGAGCCCCAGGTGGCGCGCAGGGCGGCGATGTGGCGGGTGTTGTTCTGGATCTCGGAGCCGAGCGAAGCGCCGGTCGAGGTGGTGCCGCCGGAGTAGTCGTAGCGCTCGATGTCGCCGCGCAGGGTGAGGGCGACGAGGCCGACATCACGGGTGATGCCGAGGGAGGCGGTCTTCGAATCGGTCGTCGCCGGAACGACCGTGTTCGCCGGATCGTCGGCGCTCGAGCTGGAATCGCGGTCGTGCGACCAGCCGGCCTTGACGTCGACGGCGGTCTCGTCGCCGAGGTCGATGCGGCCGCGCAGGGTGCCCTGGAAGGACGGCTTGTCGTAGTCGTGATCGGTGGTGTTGCCGAGGTAGGCGCCGCGCAGTTCGATCTGCAGCGAATGGCGCGACCAGTCGGAGCGGCCGATCAGTTCGGGGGCGACGCGCCAGGTCACGCCGGAGGCGCCGCCGGCCCTGGAGGCGACGTTGGAACTCCATCCGGTGGAGGTCTCGATCGCCGGCAGCCAGGTGAAACCGCCGGTCCTCAGGCCGAGCTGGGCATATTCGTCGTTCTCGATCGCCGCCTCGTCGCGCTTGTCGGCGAGGACGTCGCGGGACCGCGGCTGAACCGCGGCTTCCGCCAGGGTCGGTCCACCTTTCGTCACGGTCCCGGTGCGTTCGACCGGTCCGCGTCGCGTCGCGGAGTCGCTGCCCGGCACCATCGGTCGGCCGGTCGCCGGATCGATGCGCCCCGCTGCTGCGCCGGCGGTGCGGGCGTCGGGACGGGTCGCCGGTGTCGGTGTGGCCGGGGTGGACGCAGGTCGCCCGATCGGTTCGAGCGCCGAAGGGTCGGCGTCGACCGGCGTCGGGGTGGGGAGGAGCGGATCGAGTTCGGGCGTCGCGGCCGCGGCATCGCCCGGCGCCGTGTCGGCGTCGCGCCGCACACCGAGGCTGCCGCGTAGCGGCGAGCTCGGGGCGGTGCGGCTCGTCGCCGGCTTCAGCGTCGTGGCAGCACGTAGGCTCTGTCGGCGCAACGGGTCGCGCGGATCGGCGTCGTCGGTGGTGCGCATCTGCGCGGCGACCGGCGCACAGGAGAGGATCGAGACGGCGAGGGCCAATCCCGCCCGCAGACGCGACCGAGCGCGATCCGCGACGGCGGATTCCGTCGAGATCGGCGCGACGGCGGACGGGGCGGTTGAGGGGCGCGGGCGCATGGGTCCTCGACGGCGGCCGACCACTCCGCGCGCGGCGTGGATCGACGGTGGGTTGCCGAAAGGTAAACGACCATGGTTAACGCTTCCTTATCCCGCCGGCGGGGCGCCCGCCCGGATGCCTCCCCATCGTTGCGCGGAAGTGCTAGACAGTGCCGCCGCCGGGCGGCGGCGGCGAAATCCTTCGCCGCGATCGCCGCGGCAGAAACGGATTCCACCAGACCGATGACGACGCCCTTCCTCGCCTCCGCCCTCGCGACCATCGACATCGAAGCACGGGGTCTGACGCTCCTGCGCGACACGCTCGCCGGGGGGCTCGGCGAGGCGGTCGAAGAGGCGGTGTCGCGGATCCTGTCGGCGCGGGGGCGGTTGATCGTCACCGGTATGGGCAAGAGCGGCCACATCTGCCGCAAGATCGCCGCCACCATGGCTTCGACCGGGACGCCGGCCTATTTCGTCCATCCGGCCGAGGCCGGGCACGGCGATCTCGGCATGATCGCCGCGGACGACGTGATCCTGGCGGCGTCGTGGTCGGGCGAGTCGGCGGAGCTGGCGGCGATCATCGCCTATGCCGGGCGCTTCAAGGTGCCGCTGATCGCCATCACCTCGAACGCCGGCTCGACCCTGGGGCGGGCCGCCGACGTGGTCCTGGAACTGCCGAGGGCGGAAGAGGCCTGCCCGCACGGGCTGGCGCCGACCACCTCGACGCTGCTGCAACTGGCGCTCGGCGACGCGATCGCGATCGCCCTTCTCGAGGGGCGTGGCTTCACCGCGAGCGACTTCGGCGTCTTCCACCCCGGCGGCAAGCTCGGGGCGAGCCTGCGTCTGGTGCGCGACGTCATGCATTCGGGCGAGACGATCCCGCTGGTGGCGAGCGGCACGACGATGAAGGAGGCGTTGGTGGTCATGACCGGCCGCAGCTTCGGCTGCGTCGGCATCGTCGATGCGGCGGGGCTGCTCGCCGGCATCATCACCGACGGCGACCTGCGTCGCCATCTCTCCGACACGCTGCTCACCCGCGTCGTCGATGAGATCATGACGGCTCGGCCGAAGACGGTGCGCCCCGACACGCTGCTCGCGCGGGCGATCGAGATCCTGTCGACGTCGTCGATCACCGCGCTCTTCGTGCTCGACGAAGGGCGGCCGGTCGGCATCGTCCACATGCACGATCTGTTGCGGATCGGCGTGGCCTGAGAGGCCACACACGGGCCGTAGCGGGATCGGCGTGGCTCGGGAGACCACGCACGGGCTGCTGCGGATCGGCATGACCCGGGTCCGGCGCCGATCCGCGCCCGTCGGTCAGTCGGCCGGGGCGACCACCAGGGTGGTGCCTTCGGAGCCGCGGACCACGACCCTGGTTCCCGCCGGCAGGACCGGCCCTCGAATACGCCAGACGCCGTCGTCGATGTGCAGATTGCCGCCGTTCTCGCCGAGCGGCTCGGCGAGGGTGAAGACGCGGCCGACGAGGCGGCCGGCGCGATCGTTGAGGAGCGGTTCGGAGGAGCGGCCGACGTCGCGGACGAACCAGCGGCGGCCGACGAGCAGCAGCGCGATCGAAGCGGCGGCCCAGATCAGGGCGAGGGTCTGCACCGACCAGTTCACCGCCAGGGCCAAGAGGCCGACGACGATCGCCGCGACGCCGAACCACACCAGCACGAAGCCCGGCATCACCAGTTCGAGGGCGAGCAGCACGAGACCGAGGACCCACCAGCTCCAGGCGCCGTAGCGCAGGAACAGCGTCTCGAGGAATTCGAGCATGGTCGATCTCTCCGATCAGCCGCGGGTGTCGGGGACGCCGGCGCCGCGGCGGCGCGGCGCATCCTCGGAGAAGCTCGCCTTGGCGATCTCGGCGATGCCGGCGACCGAGCCGAGGATCGAGGTGGCGTCCACGGGAAGCATCAGCACCTTCTGATTGGGCGCGGCGGCGAGTTGCTTCAGCGCCTCGACGTATTTCTGGGCGACGAAGTAGTTGATCGCCTGGACGTCGCCGGCGGCGATCGCCTGCGACACCAGTTCGGTCGCCTTGGCCTCGGCCTCGGCGAGACGTTCGCGCGCCTCGGCGTCGCGGAAGGCGGCCTCGCGGCGGCCCTCGGCCTCCAGGATCTGCGCCTGCTTCTGGCCTTCGGCCTTGAGGATCTCGGACTGGCGCATGCCCTCCGATTCGAGGATGGCGGCGCGCTTGTCGCGCTCGGCCTTCATCTGGCGCCCCATGGCGGCGACGAGGTCGGTGGGCGGGACGATGTCCTTGATCTCGATACGGGTGGCCTTGACACCCCAGGCGGCGGTGGCGGCGTCGACGACGGCGAGCAGTTGGGTGTTGATGGCGTCGCGGTGGGAGAGGAGCTGGTCGAGGTCCATCGAGCCCATGACGGTACGGATGTTGGTCATGGTCAGGTTGAGGATCGCCAGTTCGAGGTTCTGCACCTCGTAGGCCGCGCGGGCGGCGTCGAGCACCTGATAGAAGATGATGCCGTCGACGGCGACGGTGGCGTTGTCCTTGGTGATGACCTCCTGGGTCGGAACGTCGAGCACCTGCTCCATCACCGACAGCTTGGCGCCGATGGTCTCGATGAAGGGGGTGATGACGTTGAGGCCCGGGGTCAGGGTACGGGTGTAGCGGCCGAAGCGTTCCACGGTCCAATTGTAGCCTTGCGGAACCGTCTTCACGCCGGCGAAGAACACCAGCACCAGCAGTGCCAGGAAGACGATGACGACGATGTCGAAACCCGAGAGCGAGATACCTGTCATGTCCGCCTCCTTCGCCGCGGCGTGATCCTTGCGCCACCTCGTCCGGTCGACCTGTCCCCGGAGCGAGCGGCAGAGTGTAGCTTCTTCATGTCCGAACCGCGACGGGGTGATCGCGGATCAGATCCAGCCGGCGAGTTCGCGACGGACCACGGTCTCGATCACGTCGAGGCCACGGGGCGTGTCGTTGAGACAGGGGACGAGATGGAAGCTCTCGCCGCCGTTGTCGAGGAAGATGGCGCGGTTCTCGTGACCGATCTCCTCCAACGTTTCGAGGCAGTCGCTGGTGAAACCGGGGGTGATCACCATCAGCCGCTCGACGCCGGAGCGGGCGAGGGCGGCGACCGTCTCGTCGGTATAGGGCTTCAGCCACTCTTCTTTGCCGAATCGCGACTGGAAGGTCGTGCGCAATCGGTCCTCGCCGAGGCCGGTGGCCTCGCGCAGCAGGCGCATGGTCTTGGCGCAGTGACAGTAATAGGGGTCGCCGGCGTCGAAGTAGCGCTGCGGGATGCCGTGGAAGGAGGCGAGGATCACCTCCGGCTGGTGCTCGAGGCGAGCGATCTCGGCCTGCAGGCTCGACGCGATCGCCGAGATGTAGACCGGATCGTCGTGCCACGGTGGGGCGATGCGCAGCGCCGGCTGGAAGCGCATGGTCTTCGCCGCGTCGAAGGCGGCGTCGGCGACGGTGGCGGTGGTGGCGGCGGCGTATTGCGGATAGAGCGGAACCACCAGGATGCGCTCGCAGCCGCGCTTCGTCAGCGCCTCGAGGCGCGAGGCGATCGACGGGTTGCCGTAGCGCATGGCCCAATCGACCACCAGACGGTCGCCGGCGTCGGAGAGGCGCTCGCCGAGGAGGTCGGCCTGCGACCGGGTGATGGTCCGCAGCGGGCCCTCGTTCTTTTCGCGGTTCCAGATCTTGTCGTAGTCGCGGCCCTTGGCGGCCGGGCGCCTGGTCAGGATGATCAGATTGAGGATCGGCCACCAGATCGCCCTGGGCACCTCGATCACCCGGCGATCGGAGAGGAACTCCTTCAGATAGCGGCGCATCGACCAGTAGTCGGTGGCGTCGGGCGTGCCGAGATTGACGAGAAGGACGCCGACGCGGCCGGTCTCGATCGGCGGATGGTCGGCTGGGCGGGCGGTCGGCTGCGAGTTCGGCGGCGCGGTCATTTCGGTCGGAGATCCCCGGGCGATTCTGGAAGCACTCTACACGAAGGGCGTCGGTCGTCGGCAGCCGCCGTGTCTTCTTCGGAGCCGCCGGTCGGGAGTGAGCGGAGCTTGTCGATGATGGAGTGTTACGTTATAACATCCGTTATGCACGATCCGACCCCCTCCACGCGTTCCGGCGCGCCCGACGGTCCTGCCGCGGCGATCGCGCCGGCGGAGGTGGTCCACGCGCACGATCACGACCATTCCCATGGTCACGACCGTGCCCACGGGACGGCGCACGCGCACGACCATCCCGGACATGAGGCGATGCACGAGACGCATCGGCACGGCGCGGCGTCGATGGCTCCGGCATTCTCGCTGATCGGCGTGTCCCTCGCCGGGCGGCTGGGGATCGCGGCGGCGCTGTCGATGGCGATCTGGGCGGCGGTCGCCTGGGCGCTGGCGCCGATCGCCGGATGAGGGACGCCATGGACATGCAGGATCCGATCGCCATCGAATTCGCCGACCTGACCCTCGGCTACGACCGTCACCCGGCGGTGCATCATCTGACCGGCGGCTTCGCCCGAGGGGTGACCACGGTGGTGTTGGGGCCGAACGGGGCCGGCAAGTCGACGCTGCTCAAGGGCATCGGCGGGCTCCTCGCGCCGCTCGGCGGCCGGATCCGCCTCCACGGCTTCGCGGCGCGCGACATCGCCCATCTGCCGCAGCTCGCCGAGATCGATCGCTCCTTCCCGATCTCGATCTTCGATTTCGTCGCCCTCGGCCTGTGGCGCCGCATCGGCGCCTTCGGCGGCATCGGCAACGAAGAGAGACGCAAGGTCGGTGCGGCGCTGGCGGCGGTTGGGCTCGAAGGGTTCGAGCGGCGGGCGATCGGCACCTTGTCGGGTGGGCAGATGCAGCGGGCGATGTTCGCCCGCCTCGTCGTCCAGGACGCGACCGTCATCCTGCTCGACGAACCGTTCAACGCCGTCGACCGGCGCACCACCGAGGATCTGATCGACCTCGTTCGGCGCTGGCACGCGGAGGGGCGCACCGTGGTGATGGTGCTGCACGATCACGACATCGCCCTGCGTCTGGCGCGCGACGCGCTGCTGATCGCCCGCGAAAAGGTCGGCTTCGGGCCGGTCGGCGAGGTGATCGCCGAGGAGAACCTGGCGCGGGCGCGGCGGATGATCGAGTCCTTCGACGACCACGCCCACATCTGCCACCGCCCCGCCGCCTGACGCCCCCTTCCGGACATCCTCGATGGTCGACCTCCTCCACGCCGCGCTGATCCAACCCTTCGCCGAGTTCGAATTCATGCGCCGGGCGCTGGTCGGGGCGGTGGCGCTGGCGATCGCGGCGGCGCCGGTCGGCGTCTTCCTGATGCTCCGGCGCATGTCGCTGACCGGCGACGCCATGTCCCACGCCATCCTGCCCGGCGCGGCGATCGGCTATCTCGCCGCCGGCCTGTCGCTGCCGGCGATGACCATCGGCGGTCTCGTCGCCGGCATCGCGGTGGCGGTGGGGGCGGGGGCGGTGGCGCGCGCTTCGGTGCTCGGCGAGGACGTGGCGCTCGCCGCCTTCTATCTCGTCTCGCTGGCGCTCGGCGTCACCATCGTGTCGATGAAGGGGTCGAACGTCGACCTGTTGCACGTGCTCTTCGGCACGGTGCTGGCGCTCGACGATCAGGCGCTGTTCCTCATCGCCGGGATCGCCACGGCGACGCTCTTCGGCTTCGCGGTGATCTTTCGGCCGCTGGTGGCCGAATCGGTCGATCCGGTCTTCCTCGCCTCGGTCGCCCGTGCCGGTGCGCCGGTGCATCTGGTCTTCATGGGCCTCGTGGTGATGAACCTCGTCGGCGCCTTCCATGCGCTCGGCACGCTGATGGCGGTCGGCCTGATGATGCTGCCGGCGGCGAGCGCGCGGCTGTGGGTCGACGATCTCTCGGCGATGATCGGCGTGGCGGCCGGTGGCGGCGCCCTCGCCGCGATCGTCGGGCTGCTCGCCTCCTATCATTTCGGCCTGCCTGCCGGTCCCGCGATCATCCTGACGGCGGGTCTCGTCTACGTTCTGTCGCTCGCCTTCGGGCGGCGAGGGTTGTTGGTCGGGCGGCTGATGCGGCCGCATCTCGAAGCTTGATCCGAGAGTATCATCGAGGAGGGTTCACCATGCCGATCGTCTCCCGTCGCGTCGTGCTCGCGATTTTCCTCGCCGCCGCCGCGGCCCTGCCCCTCGCGCCGGCCCGAGCCGAGGCCGAGAAACTGCCGGTCGTCGCGTCGTTCTCGATCCTCGGCGACTTCGTTTCGCGGGTCGGCGGCGATCGGGTGGCGCTCACCACGCTGGTCGGTCCGAATGGCGACGCCCACGTCTACGAACCGACCCCGGCGGATCTGCGCGCCGTCGGTGCGGCGAAGCTGATGGTGCTCAACGGTCTCGGTTTCGAAGGTTGGGCGCGGCGGCTCGTCGACGCGTCGGGGACATCGGCGGTGATCGTCACCGCGACCTCGGGTATCACGCCGCGCGAGATGGACGGCGATCACGAGGCGGAGGCCGGTCACGGTCACCACGATCACGACCACGGGGCGCTCGACCCGCACGCCTGGCAGGCGGTCGCCAATGCCCGGCTCTACGTCGCGGCGATCCGTGACGCGCTCGTCGCCGCCGATCCGGCCGGGCGCGAGGTCTACGCCGCCAACGCCGCCGCCTACGACGGCGAACTGGCGGCGCTCGACGGCGAAGTGGCGGCGGCGATCGGCCGGATCCCGGCGGACAAGCGCCGCGTGATCACCAGCCACGACGCCTTCGGCTATTTCTCGGCTGCCTACGGCATCGAATTCCTGGCGCCGCAGGGGATCTCGACCGAGGCGGAGGTCACCGCGAAGGCGGTGGCGAAGTTGATCCGGCAGATCCGCAAGGAGAAGATTTCCGCGGTCTTCATCGAGAACATGACCGACCGGCGGCTGATCGACCGGGTCGCCAAGGAGACCGGGGTGAAGCCGGGCGGCGAACTCTTCGCCGACGCCCTCTCGCCGAAGGGTGGACCGGCCCCCACATATGTCGATATGGTCCGCCACAACGTGACGCTCATCACCCGGGCGATGATCGGCTCTTGAGCCGTCGCCCTGCGGTTCCCTGCGTCTTCCGAGCGCTCCGGCGACCCGCCGGGGCGTTCGTCGTCCGAGGAAAGACATGACGAACGTTTCCCAGCCGATCCCCGTCACCGTGCTCACCGGCTATCTCGGTGCGGGCAAGACGACGCTGCTCAACCGCATCCTCACCGAGGACCACGGCAAGAAATACGCCGTGATCGTCAACGAGTTCGGCGAAGTGGGCATCGACAACGATCTCGTCGTCGACACCGACGAAGAGATCTTCGAGATGAACAACGGCTGCATCTGCTGCACCGTGCGCGGCGATCTGATCCGCATCATCGAAGGCCTGATGAAGCGCAAGGGGCGCTTCGACGCGGTGCTGATCGAGACCACCGGCCTCGCCGACCCGGCGCCCGTCGCCCAGACCTTCTTCATGGACGACGACGTGCGCTCCAAGACCCGGCTCGACGCCATCGTCACCGTCGCCGACGCCAAGAACCTCATGGCCCGTATCGGCGACAGCCCCGAGGCCGAGGATCAGGTCGCCTTCGCCGACGTGATCCTGCTCAACAAGGTCGATCTCGTCTCGGCCGAGGAACTGGCGGCGGTGAAGGCCGAGATCGCGGCGATCAACCCCTACGCCCACGTCATCGAGACCGAGCGCTGCGCCGTCGATCTGGCGCAAGTGCTCGATCGCGGCGCCTTCGATCTCACCCGCATCCTCGCGGTCGAGCCGGAGTTCCTCGTCGCCGACCATCACCACCACGACGAAACGGTGAAGTCGATCTCGCTCACCGCCGGCGACATGGATCCGCAGGCCTTCTTCGACTGGATCAATCGCGCCACCCAGGAACAGGGGCCACAGATCCGTCGCATGAAGGGGATCATCGCCTTCAAGGACGATCCGGAGCGCTACGTCGTGCAGGGCGTCCACATGATCGTCGAGGGCGATCACCAGCGCGATTGGAAGGCGGACGAGAAGCGCGAGAGCCGCCTCGTCTTCATCGGCCGCGACCTCGATTTCGAGGCGCTGAAGGCCGGCTTCGAAGCCTGCCGGGCCTGATCCATGGCGACGGTCGAACCCTTCGAACTCGACGCCCATGTCGTCGCCTGCGGCTTCCTCGGCGAGGCCGCCGTCTTCGCGCTCGGCGACGGGCGGGTGGTGATCCGTGACGGCGAACTCGGCCTCACGGTGGAAGCTCACGACGGCGGTCTTCTCGCCGCGCGTTTCTCCGCCGACGGCCGAACGCTCATCTCCTCGGGCGACGACGGCCGCGTCGTGCGCACCGGTGGGCGCGGTGAAACCGAGACGTTGTTCGAGAAGCCGGGCAAATGGCTCGACCAGTTGGCGGAGGGCCCGCAGGGGGCGATCGCCACCGCGGCCGGGCGCATGGCCTGGGTCCGGCTGGCGAACGGCGAGGTGGTGGAGTTCCCGCACGAGAAGGCGGTCGGTGGCCTCGCCTTCCTGCCCAAGGGGCTGCGGCTCGCCACCGCGACCATCGACAAGGCGATGCTGCACTGGGTGAGCGCCAAGGGCGCTCCGGTCGACATGCCGTGGAAAGGGGCGCACACCGGGGTGGTGGTGTCGCCGGACGGGCGGTTCCTGGTCACCACGATGCAGGAGCCGGCGCTGCACGGCTGGCGCATCGAGGACATGAAGCACATGCGGATGACCGGCTATCCGACCAAGGTGAAGTCGGTCTCGTGGTCGGCGAAGGGGCGGTTCCTCGCCACGTCCGGTGCCAATGCGGCGATCCTCTGGCCGTTCTTCACCAAGGACGGGCCGATGGGCAAGAACCCGCTCCAGCTCGGGCCGCGCGACCGCATCGTCACCCAGGTCGCCTGCCACCCGACCGAGGACGTCGTCGCCCTCGGCTACGACGACGGCATGGTGCTGGCGGTGCGCTTCGGCGACGCCGCCGAGGTGCTGCTGCGGAAGCCCGGCGCGGCGCCGTTGTCGGCGCTCGCCTGGGACGGCGCCGGGGTGCGCGTCGTCTTCGGCGCGGAGAACGGTGAAGCCGGCGTCATCGACATCCGGGGATGATGGGGTCTCGACGCGACCGTCGTCGAACATCGGGGCGCGAGGGTCAGTCTTCGCTCGCCTCTCGGCGGGGCCGGCCGAGGCCGAAGACGAGACCGCCGGCGAGGGCCGCCATGGTGAAACCCTCGGGCGGAAGGGCGAGACGGGGCAGCAGCGCGACGTCCCACAGGACCGCCGCCATGTAGAGCGCCGACGTCATGACGGTGAAGATCAGCGTCGCCCAGAGCGGCTTCGGCATCTCCCACAGGCGGACGCCGCGCCAGGCGTCGTCGGTGGTCTCGTAGAGAACCAGGGCGGCGAAGTTCAGCACCAGGAAGATGATGGTGGCCGCGAGCAGGCGCAGCGGCATCGTCACCTCCGGGCCGGCGGTGGCGATGAAGTTGCCGACACGGCGGGTCTGGATGGCGAAATCCGGGGACCATGCGAGCAGCATGCCGGGGACCTGGAGCGGCCCGCGCGGCGCCGCGGGGTCGACATGACCCCAGAACAGCAGGCCGACGGCGATCAACGCCGAAACCAACGCCGCTCCCAGATAGGACCCGACAACACGCATATACGACCCCGATGAACCCGGACGTCCTCATTCTGCATCGGGAACCCTGTCGAATTGGTATACGATGACAGGTTCTCGCGCCGTTCGCCCGGGATCACGCCGCCCGCAGGGCGGCGAGGAACCGCTCGACCCGCCGGCCGAGGTCGTCGGTGCGCGCGGTGAGGTTCTCCGCGAGGCTCAGGAGGCCGTCGGCGCTCTTCACCGTGGCGGTGACCACATGGTCGATTTCGCCGATGTCGCGGTCGACCTCGCCGGTGGCGTGGGCGGCGTGCGAAACGTTGCGGGCGATCTCGCTGGTCGATGCGCTCTGCTCCTCGACCGCGGCGGCGACGGTGCCGGTGATCTCGTCGATGGTGCGGATGGTCGCGCCGATCTCCTCGATGGCCGAGACCGAGGCGCGGGCGGTGGTCTGGATCTGGACGATCTGCTGGGAGATCTCTTCGGTCGCCTTGGCGGTCTGGTCGGCGAGCGCCTTGACTTCGCTCGCCACGACGGCGAAGCCGCGGCCGGCCTCGCCGGCGCGCGCCGCCTCGATGGTGGCGTTGAGAGCGAGGAGATTGGTCTGCTCGGCGATCGAGCGGATGAGGTCGACGACTTCACCGATCTTCTGGGCGGATCCGGCGAGACCCTGGACGGAGGCCGACGAGCGCGACGCCGTGGCGACGGCGGCCTGGGCGGTGGCGGTGGCGTCGCCGACGCGGGCGTTGATCTCGACGACCGAGGCGGAGAGTTCCTCGGCGGCGGCGGCGACGGACTGGACGTTGGTGGTGGCGCGGGCCGAGGCGTCGGCGACCGAGCGGGTACGGTCGGACGCGGCGCCGGCGTCGCGGATCTGGCCGCGGGCGGCGTCCGACAGAGTGGCGGCGGCCTTGCCCAGATCGTCGGAGAGCGCCTTGATCTCGCGATCGAAGCCGGCGACGGCGGCGTCGATGCGGGTCTGGCGCTCGGCGCGGGCGAGGCCCTCCTGCGACAGGGACGACCTCATCGTCTCGGAACGGGCGACGGCGTCGCGGAAGTCGGCGACGGCGCCGGCGATCCGGCCGATCTCGTCGCCGCGATCACGGTGAGGCACGTCGACGTCGGTGCGGCCGCCGGAGATCGCCGCCATGGTCTCGATGAGGTGGTGGATCGGGCGCGAAATGCCGGTGCGGGCGACCCACATGCCGAGGCCGCCGATGACGAAGACGAGCGCGATCAGCACCGCATCGACGACGGTGATCAGATCGGCGAGATGCTCCAACTCTCCGGAGGACTGGTCCGCTTGGTCCTTCAATCCGACGGCGAGCGCTTCGAGGTCCTTGTTGAGGGCGGAGCGAACGGCGCGGTTGGCGTCGTTGTCGCCGAGTTCGCGGGCGATGGCGTTGCCCTCGGCGATGCCGCGGCGAGCCATCTCGGTGCGGAAGTCGCGGAATTGGGCGACGCGGCCCTTCATCTCGTCGAATTTGCCGCGCAGCGAGGGGGCGACGTCCTTCTCCCACTCGGAGACGGTGTTCGTCATCTTGGTCAGCGAGGCCGCTATGCCGTCGGCGAACTTCTTCAGCTTGGCCGGGTCCTCGGACATGTAGACGCCGCGGCTGTCCATCACCACGGCGTAGACGAGGCCGTTGATCTTCTCGACGTGGGTCTGACCGAGGTAGGCCCGACGCATGGTGTCGTCGAGGTGATCCTGCGTATGACCGGCCCACAGACTGAAGACGCCGATGACGACGGAGACCAGGATGGCCGCTACGAAGAGCAGCGTGAGCTTGAGCGAGACGGACCAGTTCTTCATCGGGCGGGAACCTCGTGAGGGGATTCCTCGACGTTCGGCTGGTCCGGTGAACAAAACGTTGACCCACCGTGAGAAAACCCACGTGGGTGGCTCATGGATCGGTGAACCGCCCACGAAAACGGCCGGAGAGGGGGCTCTCCGGCCATCCGGGCGTGTGGTATCACTTCGCGATCGTTTCGGTTGCGAGCGTCAGCGGACCAGGACGTTGCGGAACGACCAGGGGTTCGCCGTGTCGATGTCCTCGGGGAAGAGGCCGGGACGGTCCTTCAGCGGGGTCCAGTCGGTGTAGTAGCCGCAGACCGGACCGAGGTAAGGGGTCTGCACCTCGAGGCAGCGTTCGTGGTCCATCTCGTCGGCCTCGACGATGCCGGCCTCCGGGTTCTCGAGCGCCCAGACCATGCCGGCGAGCACGGCGGAGGACACCTGCAGGCCGGTGGCGTTCTGGTCGGGGGCGAGCACGCGGGTCTCCTCGATCGAGAGCTGCGAGCCGTACCAGTAGGCGTTCTTGGCGTGGCCGTAGAGGAGGACGCCGAGTTCGTCGATGCCGTCGACGATCTCGTGTTCGTCGAGGATGTGGTTGACCGGCTGCTTGGCGCCGGCCGCTCCGAACATCTCGTGCAGCGACAACACCGCGTCGTTGGCCGGGTGGTAGGCGTAGTGGCAGGTCGGCCGGAAGGCGGGTTTCTCCTTGTCGCCGACGGTGAAGTAGTCGGCGATGGAGATCGACTCGTTGTGGGTGACGAGGAAGCCGTACTGGGCGCCGGGCGTCGGGCACCAGGTGCGGACGCGCGTGTTGGCGCCGGGCTGCAGCAGATAGATCGCCGCCTTGCAACCGGTGGCGTGGGTGCGGCCGTTGTCCGGCATCCAGGTCTCGGCGGTGCCCCAGCCGAGTTCGGCCGGCTGCAGGCCTTCCGAGACGAAGCCCTCGACCGACCAGGTGTTGACGAAGACGTTCATCGGCTTCGGATTCTTCGAACGCTGGGTGTCGCGCTCGGCGATGTGGACGCCCTTGACGCCGAGGCTCTGCATCAGCTTCGCCCAGCCCTCGCGGGTGGTCGGCTTGTCGACCTTCACGCCGGTGTCGCGGGCGATGTCGAGGAGGGCGGCCTTGACGAACCAGGAGACCATGCCCGGGTTGGCGCCGCAGCAGGAGACGGCGGTCGGGCCGCCGGGATGGGCGCGGGCCTCGGCGCGCACGGTCTCGCGCAGGGCGTAGTTGGAGCGCGCCTCCGGGCCGGCCGACTTGTCGAAGTAGAAGCCGAGCCAGGGCTCGACGACGGTGTCGATGTAGAGGGCGCCGAGCTCGCGGGCGAACTTCATCAGGTCGAGCGACGAGGTGTCGACCGAGAGGTTGACGATGAAGGGCCGGCCGCCACCTCGGGTGAGGAAGGGGGTGAGGAGGGTGCGGTAGTTCTCCTTGGTCACCGCCTGATGGACGAAGGCGTAGCCGCGCTCGTCGACGAGCTCGCGGTCGGCGTCCGAGGGGTCGATGACCACGAGGCGCGACTTGTCGAAGGTGAAATGACGTTCGATCAGGGGCAGCGTGCCGCGGCCGATCGAGCCGAAGCCGATCATCACGATGGGGCCGGTGATCTCGCCGTAGATCGGCCAAGTCGTCATTCTTCGTCACTCCGAGAGGCGGCGTCGAAACGCCCGGGAAAGCCGAGGGGCGCGCATGGAGGTACGCACGCGCGCGCGAAGGTGATCACAAATCAGAGCCGGGACCGCAGGTCAACGGGAATCGGTGTCGCGAAACCGTCGCGGAACCGTCGCGGTCGGCGTGGCATTCCTCGACGGGATGGCTAATATTCGATCATGATCGACACGGGAGAAGGCCGGGAGGCGAGAATGAGGACACTCGGTGCGATCCTGGGCGGGCTTCTCGTCGTCGCCGGTTCGGTGACGCCGGCGGCGGCACAGGCGACCGGGCCGACCACACCGACGCGGCTGCCGCGCGGCGACTACGAATCCTATTGGCGGCAGGTCGACGGCCCCTGGATGTCGCAGCTGACCCGCACGACGCTGCAGGGTTGCGCCTATCCGGCGGAGGATGCCTGCGGCCGACCGGCGGGCGGACCCTTCGTCGGCGGGGCGACCGTCGCCTACAACGCCTTCGGCTGCGTCCGTGCGCCGATCACCATCCGCTGCGTGGTGCAGAAAGCGGGCACCGGGCAACCCGGTGTCGCCGGCCGTGGCCGCCTCGCGAGCGGGCGTTTCGCCAGTGGGCGCTACGAGCTGCGGACCGGAGCCACGGTCGCCGTCGTCGATCTCACGGTGAACGGTCGGCGCTTCTCCGGCTTCTCCGATCCGACCATGCCGGGGCGGGCGAAGGATCCGATCGTCGATGGCCGTGTCCTCGGTCGGTCGATCTTCTTCCGGCGGCTGTGCGAAGCGCGAACGACCTGTGTCCAGCGCTATCGCGGCACGCTGATCGGCGACCGGGCGCGAGGGCTGATGACCGTCAAGGGCGCGCGGCGCCCGGTGTCCTGGACGCTCGAGCCGCGGTGAATCGACGTCAGGGCTTCGCCGTCGGCCGCTCGATCGGAGCGCCGGCGAAGGGCTTGGCGACGAGCGGCTGGTGGATGACGGCGAAGGAGAGGACGATCACCGCCACGGTGACGGCGAGGGAGCCGGTGAAGCCGGAGAGGAAGCCCGGCGCCAGTTCCAGCCTCAGGTAGCGGGCGAGGACGAGGCGCGCCTTGACCAGCGTGACGACGCCGATGACGGCGAGGAAGGCGACGCCGAGGCGCGAGGCATGGAGAACGTCGCCGGCGAAGCCGAGCGCCGTGGTCAGCCCCATGAGAACGGCCCAGGTGAGAACGAGATGGCGCGTCTCGGGATGCATGGAGCCCCTCCTCAGCGCAACAGGTAGAGGGTGGGGAAGACCACCACCCAGACCAGATCGACCATGTGCCAGAAGGCGGTGCCGGTCTCGACGTGCTCGAGGTCGTCGAAGATCATGACGATGCCGAGGATGACGATGCCGAAGACCACGTGGACGGCGTGGAAGCCGGTGATCAGGAAGTAGAGGGTGTGGAAGGTCGAGGTGTCGAGGCCGTTGCCGGCGGCGATCTCGGCGGCGTATTCGTGAGCCTTCACCACCAGGAAGATCGAGCCGATCAACGCGGCGACGGTGAGGAGGATGCGGGTCCACCCCCGTTCACCGCGCCGACGCGCCTCGGTGGCGAGGGCGGCGAAGAGGCCGGAGGTCAGCAGCACCGCGGTGTTGATCGTGCCGGCGAGGCGGTCGAGCCCGTCCTGGGCGGCGGCGAAGCCGGCGGGATCGAGGGCGCGGGCGCCGGCGTAGCCGAGGAGCGCGGCGCCGAAGACCAGAAGCTCGGCGGCGATCAGCAGCCACATCATCGGATTGCCCGGCAGCGTGTCGCCACGCGGACGGGGGGCGGGGGGAGAGGAGGAGAGGTCGGTCACGGAAGTTCGATCGCCCGTCTATGTTTTCCTCAGAATGCCACCGGACGGGACGGAACGACTTGACCGATGTCGTGTGACGGGCGGTTTCGACGGTGATGGGGGCGGTGAGGGGAGGCGGCGGAGACGTCACCCATCCTCGTCGTCGCGGCCCTCGCGGCGGACGACATCGGCGAGGCGGGCGGCGCCGAAGCGGTCGCGCGGATCGAGTGCGGCGACCTTCGTCATCGCCTCGATACCCGCCGGGAGATCGCCGAGGCGCGCCTTGCAATAACCCCAGGCGAGCAACGACTGGAGGAAGAGGCGGGGTCCTTCGTCGAGCGTGTCGAAGGCGGCCGATCCCGGCTCGACCCGGCGCCAGTCCTCGGGCAGGGCGAGGGCGCGGGCGGCGTGGGCGATGGTCCAGCCGGCGTGAGGCAGCGCCTCGGCGAGGCGGGCACCGTAGAAATAGAACTTGTAGGCGGCCATGCGCACCGCGAGGTCGTCGGGAGCGAGCGCCAGGGCGGCGAGCACGGCGGCCTCGGAGGTCTCGGGCGCGGTGCGGGCGGCGCGGGCGCCTTCGAGAGTGGCGAGCGCTTCGCGCGCCCGGTCGCGTGTGGCGGTTTCCTCACCCATCGTCGTCTCCTCGCCGTCGAAATGCGACACGCCGCGGCCGGAGGGACCGGCCGCGGGTGACGATGGCGGGGACGATGCAAGAGAATTGCCAAGGGCGGGAAAGGTGCGCGGGGAGCGGAGTACCTCGCCGCGCTCGGCGGCGCCCCGAGGCATTCGGGTCGACGGGATCACGCCGCCTCGGCGAGCGCCTCGACGATGCCGGTCGCCGCGACCATGCCGCGGGCGTCGGCGAGAGCGCCGGGCTCGAGTTCGAGCCCCAGGAAGCGGGCGCGATCGACCGGGCCGGGCAGATCGAGACCGGTGGTGAGCGCGGGCGAGAAGCCGAAGCGCTCGTAGTAGGGCGCATCGCCGACCAGCACGATGGCGCGATGGCCGAGCCGGCGGGCGCGATCGATCGCCACCCGCATCAGCGCCGAGCCGAGACCGAGAGTGCGCGCTTCGGCCGCGACCGCGATCGGCCCGAGCATCAGCCCGGCGCCGGCCGAACCGAGGTCGACGTGCCACAGGCGCACGGTGCCGATGAGGCGACCGGCGTCGTCCTCGGCCGCCAGGGCGAGGCCTTCGGCCGGCAGACGCCCCTCGCGCAGGCGCTCGCTGGTCTTGGCGAAGCGCGCGGCGCCGAAAGCGTCGTCGAGCAGGTGCTCTCGCGCGGCGGCGTCGGAGATCGCTTCGTCGCGGACGAGGAAGCCGGGGGAGGCGAGGGGGACGAGATGGGCGACGGTCATGGTCGTGATCCTGGAGCGGAGCGGACGACGACCCTCGTGCCGGGAGACCCGGCCGGTCGGGAGCGGTTTTCGTGAGGAGTGCCGGCCCCGGCGGGGGCCGGCGGAGATCATCTCACGAGATCCGGCAGATCGCTTCGCGATGCCGGATCCACTCCGTCGGAAAATGCCTTCGTGAGGTCAGGGCATTTCCGACGGGCGGAATACGAAGATCGAAAGGAAGTTTCGATCTTCGTATCAGATGACGTAGCTCTTCAAGGGCGCGAAGCCGTTGAAGGCGACCGCCGAGTAGGTGGTCGTATAGGCGCCGGTGCCTTCGATCAGGACCTCGTCGCCGATCTCGAGGGAGATCGGCAGGAAATACGGGGTCTTCTCGTAGAGCACGTCGGCACTGTCGCAGGTCGGGCCGGCGAGGACGCAGGCGCCCTTCTCGTCGTGATCGCGATCGGTGGTGATCGGATAACGGATCGCCTCGTCCATGGTCTCGGCGAGACCACCGAACTTACCGATGTCGAGATAGACCCAACGGACGTCGTCGTCGTCGCTCTTCTTGGAAACGAGCACGACCTCCGACTTGATCACACCGGCGGAGCCGACCATGCCGCGACCGGGCTCGATGATCGTCTCGGGGGTGTGGTTGCCGAAGTGGGTGAGGATGGCGTCGGAGATGGCCTGGGCGTAGGCCTGCACCGCCGGCACTTCCTTGAGATACTTCGTCGGGAAACCACCGCCGAGGTTGACCATGCGCAGCGTGATGCCGCGCTCGCTCATCTCACGGAAGATCCAGGCGGCGGAGGCCACGGCCTCGTCCCAGGCGCCGGTGTCGCGCTGCTGCGAACCGACGTGGAAGGACACGCCGTAGGCGTCGAGGCCGAGGCGATGGGCGTGCTCGAGCACGCGCGGCGCCATCGCCGGCTCGCAGCCGAACTTGCGGCTGAGCGGCCATTCGGCGCCGGCGCCGTCGGAGAGGATGCGGCAGAAGACGCTCGAGCCGGGAGCGGCGCGGGCGACCTTCTCGACCTCGGCCTCGCAGTCGACGGCGTAGAGGCGCACACCGAGCTCGAAGGCGCGGGCGACGTCGCGCTCCTTCTTGATGGTGTTGCCGAAGGAGATGCGCTCCGGCGAGGCGCCGGCGGCGAGCGCCATCTCGACCTCCTGCACCGAGGCGGTGTCGAAGCACGAGCCGAGCTCGGCGAGGAGGGCGAGCACCTCCGGCGCCGGGTTGGCCTTCACCGCGTAGAAGACGCGGGTGTCGGGCATGGCCTTGGCGAAGGACATGTACTTCTCGCGCACGACGTCGAGGTCGACCACCAGGCAGGGACCGTCGGGACGGCGGGTGCGGAGGAATTCGCGGATACGGTCGGTCATGGTCGGTCCCTCCCCGGGAGCCAGAAGGCGCATGGTGCCGACGAAGCCGCCGGCGTTCGGTCATCCCCGGTCGGGCGCGAGCCTCCCCCGGGCGTTTCCTCCGCGCCGGCCCCGAGGGGACGAGCGAAGGTGTTCGGGGAGCAGCGTCACGCGTCGCGGCCGCTTTGGAGACGGTCGAACGACGGTGCGAAGCACCCGATGAGCCGGCTCATCACCGACCCGAACCCGCGAACGAGGGCGCGGACCCTTTCCGGAACCGAAAACGTGCGAACACGTCCGCGATCACGGAAGTTGCTGCCATGGCTTGGATGGGAGGTCCCGTCCGCACGCCGGCAAAGAAGTAGTTGCCTCTTTAGTGTCGTCGGCCTTTGGACGAGCCGACAGAGACCAAAAAAGCCCTCTACGTCGTTGCTTCAAGCCACGTCCCCCGTGTGAGACACGAGGTGCGCCGGTTCAGATCTCCGGCTGCCGGTTGCCCCGGCGGGTCCGAGCCTCTTGTCTCGGGTGGTCCACCGACCGGCACGCGGCCACAGGCACGTGCGAATTTGGGCAAGCGCGATATAGGGTCATTCGCCCCGTGACACAAGTGAAAAAATCATGACGGAACGGGGTGCGACGAATCGCGAAATTTCCTCGGGCCGTCAGAGGCTTGAGACGGGGTTTCGGAGGCTTGCCGAGGGCGGGCGGAACAGCGCCTCCCGCCATGGCGCGAACACGGCCGGAGAACGGGGTGTCGAGCGCGGCGCGACACGGTCGAGCGACGAGAATCGATCGTTCGCCGGCGCGTGGCCAGGACGATCCCGGCCCACCCTGCGGTCGCGAAATCACGGCGATCGATCGGGGTGAGCGTGGCCGCGGGTCGAACGGTGCGCTAGGTTCGACTGCGATCGTTCGACGAGGTGAGACGATGGATTCTCTGACGCGGATGCAGGCCTTCGTGCAGGTGGTCGATGCCGGCGGGTTCTCGGCGGCGGCGCGCAAGGCCGGGAAGTCGAAGGCGCTGTTGTCGAAATACGTGCGCGATCTCGAGGACGAGCTGGGCGTGCGGTTGCTCAATCGCACCACGCGGCAATTGGCGCCGACCGAGGTGGGCATCGCCTATCACCGCGAGGCGGTCGATCTCCTGCAGCGGCTCGACGACCTGACCGCTTCGGTGCGCGACAGTCACGGCGAGCCGCGCGGTCATCTGCGGATCTCCGGTCCGCGCTTCTTCGGCGATTCGGAGCTCGGCGGGGCGATCACCGAGTTCATGGCCAAGCATCCGGAGATCACCGTCGACCTGCGTCTCGACGATCGCTTCGTCGATCTGGTCGAAGAGGGGTTCGACGTGGCGATCCGGGTCTCGGAACCGGTCGATTCGAGCCTCATCGCCCGACGTCTGGCGCCGTTCCGGGTCGTCACCTGCGCGTCGCCGGAATGGATCGCCGCGCACGGCCGTCCGGAGAAGCCGGCCGACCTCGCCGGTCTGCCGGCGGTCGCCGACACCAACGCCCGCAACTGGAACCACTGGTCCTTCGTCGTCGACGGCGAACGCACCGTCGTGCCGGTGACGGCGCGGCTGCACGCCAATGCGCCGCAGGTGGCGGCGACGGCGGCGGAGGCCGGGCTCGGGGTGGCGCGCACGCCGTGGTTCGCGGTCAGGCGGGCGGTCGAAGAGGGGCGGCTCGAGGTGTTGCTCGCCGATTTCGAACTGAGGAACCTCACCGTCCACGCCGTCTATCCGCATCGCCGGCATCTGTCGGCCAAGGTCAGGGTGTTCGTCGACTTCATGGTCGGCTGGTTCGAGCGGCGGCGGCGATCGGAGCCCTGCGTCTGACCGCGGGTGCGCTCCCATGCCCCGCTTCGGCCACGATCGGCGGACGAGATGTCGGGTGGCCGGGCGTGCTATGGATTCGCCGGACCTTCCATTTCGATCGATCGGACCCGACCGGATGACGTTCTCGACCTTCGCACGCCGCGCTTCCGCCGGTCTCATCCTCGCCGTCGCGGCCCTCGGCGCGGTCCCGCGCGAGGCGGCGGCCCATCCACACGTCTATGTCGACGCGCGCGTCGAGGTGGTGTTCGACAAGGAAGGCAAGATCACGGCGCTGCGCCACGTCTGGCGCTTCGACGACGCCTTCTCCGCCTTCGCCAGCCAGGGGCTCGACAGCAACGGCGACGGGATCCTGTCGATCGAGGAGCTGCAGCCGCTCGCCAAGGTCAACGTCGAGTCGCTCAAGGAGTACGAGTACTTCACCTTTCTCAAGGCCGGTGGCAAGCGCATCGGCTTCAAGATCCCGACCGAGTACTGGTTGCAGTCGTCGGACGGCTATCTGAGCCTGTTCTATACGCTGCCGCTGATGCAGGCGGTGAAGCCGGACGCGGCGGGCATCACCATCGACGTCTACGACCCGAACTATTTCGTCGATTACCAGCTGGTGGAGAAGGATCCGGCCAAGCTGATCGATGCGCCGGCGACCTGCGCCCCGACGGTGAAGCGCAAGGCCGATCCGGACGCGGCGACGGCGGCGATCCTCGGCCAGTTTCCGGCGAGCGAACGCGAGTTGCCGGCCAACCTGCGCTCGCTGACCAACGAGATGGCCAATCGAGTGGTGGTGAAATGCCCGTGAGGGAAGCGAGGCGCGATCGTGCGGTGCTCGTCGCCGTATCGGCGGCGGTGGTGATCCTCGCTGCGATCGTACCGGCGCTGGCCCAGGCCGGGCCGTTCGGCGTCGGCACCCCCGAGATCGGGGCCGGAGCGCCGGCCAACAGCCTCTTCGCCTGGATCGCGGCGAAGCAGAACGCCTTCTATCGGGCGCTGACCGCCGGCCTCAAGGCGATGCGGGCCGATCCCCATGCCGGGTTCTGGCTGGTGGTGCTCGCCTTCGCCTACGGCGTCTTCCACGCCGCCGGGCCCGGTCACGGCAAGGCGGTCATCACCTCCTATGTCCTCGCCAATCGCGAGACGCTGCGGCGCGGCATCCTGTTGTCGCTGATCTCGGCGCTGCTCCAGGGGCTGGTGGCGATCGTCTTCGTCGGCGCGGCGATCCTGATCTTCCGCCTGACCGCGTTGCAGATGACCGACGCCACCACGGCGCTCGAGAAGACGAGCGCGACGGCGATCCTGGCGCTGGGCCTCTATCTCGGCTGGACCAAGATCGTTTCGCCGACGTTCGCGGCGTGGCGGGCGGCGCGGGCGGCGCCGGCGGTGGCGGTGGAGAGCGGCGTCGTCGATCTCGCCATCGACGCCACGGGCATGGCGCGCAACCGGGCGGCGGAGCTCTGCGCCTGCGGGCAGGTGCACGCTCCCGATCCGACGACACTCGGCGGGCCGTTCGATCTCAAGAAGGCGGTGGCGGCGATCGCCGCCGTCGGCATCCGCCCCTGCACAGGCGCGCTGATCGTGCTGGTCTTCGCCTTCGCGCAGGGGCTGCCCTGGGCCGGGGTGATGGCGGTCGTCGCCATGTCGATCGGCACGGGTATCACCGTGTCGGCGCTGGCCACGGCGGCGGTGTCGCTCCGGGCGCTGGCGTTGCGGATCGCCGGCGACGACGGGGTGTGGAGCTACCGGGTGATGCGCGGCGCCGAGATCGTCGGCGCGCTCATCGTGCTGACGATGGGCGTGCTGCTCGCCGGGGCGTCGTTCTTCGGCGGCGCGCCGATGGCGGGCTGATCAGCCGCGCTTCGCCGCATGCGCCCGGACCGCGTCGCCGAAAGCGGCGAAGAGGCGCGACGAGGGGTGGTCGGAGCGCACCCAGTATTCCGGATGCCACTGGACGCCGACGGCGAAGGCCTTCGCATCCTTGACGCTCACCGCCTCGATGGTGCCGTCGGGGGCGGTCGCCTCGATCATCAACCGGTCGGCGAGGATGCCGACGCCCTGACGGTGCAGCGAATTGACGTCGATGCGGTCGGTGTCGAGGACGCGGCCGATGCAGCCTTCGCGCACCACGTGGATCTCGTGGCGGATGACGTAGCGCTCGTCGTTGGTCGGCGCTTCGGGGGCGCGGTGGTCCATGCGGCCCTCGAAGGTCTGGATCTCGGTGTGGAGCGTGCCGCCGAGGGCGACGTTGAGTTCCTGATAGCCGCGACAGATGGCGATGAGCGGAATTCCGAGATCGATGGCGCGGCGGATCAGCGGCAGCGTCGTGGCGTCGCGGGCCGGATCGTAGGGCTCGTGGTCGGGGGTCGGTTCCTCGCCGTAGAGGCTCGGATGGACGTTGGACTTGGAGCCGGAGAGGAGCAGGCCGTCGACCCGATCGAGGACCGAGTCGAGATCGAGCGCGCCGCCGAGCGAGGGTAGGATCACCGGGATCGCCCCGGCGCCGTAGACGACCGCCTCGAGGTAGGTCGAGGGCGTCATGTGCCAGCTCATGCCGTCGATGGAGCGGAGGTCGGCGGAGACGAGAACGAGCGGCAGTCCGGACATGATGGAGCGTCACCTGCGGATCGGTTCGAGGCGCGACAGATATGCCACGGCGCGAGGTGAACGACCAGTGTCGGCGCGGGAATGCATGGCTTCCATGCCGCATCGGCTCGACCGGCCGGCCGTCTGTCGATAAGAGGAGGGCCGAAACCCATCCCGTCCCCGCCGGAGCCGCCGCCATGCAGGCCCTCGTCGCGGCGATCGACGCGATCAACCGCCGCGTCGGCCGTATCGTCGCCTGGTCGATCCTGGTGATCGTCCTCATGCAATTCGCCGTGGTGATCATGCGCTACGTCTTCGGCATCGGCTCGGTGTGGGTGCAGGAGACGATCACCTACGTCTATGCGACGAGCTTCATGGCGACGGCCGGCTACGCGCTGCTGCGCGACGGGCAGGTCCGGGTCGACATCTTCTATCGCGAGGCGGCACCGCGGACGAAGGCGGTGGTCGACATCCTCGGCACGCTGATCTTCCTTTGGCCGGTGACGGGGCTGCTCATGTGGGTCGCCTCGCCCTACGTGGCGCGGTCCTTCGCCATCCTCGAGGGATCGCGCGAGACGTCGGGGCTGCCCTTCGTCTATCTGCTCAAGGCGGAGATCCTGGTCTTCGCCGGCCTCCTGGCGTTGCAGGGGCTGTCGCTGGTCCTGCGCTCGTTCCTCGTCCTCGCCGGTCGTCCGGTCGAAAAACCGATCGTCTGAGGAGCCGGCCGCATGTCCCTCGCCCAATACCTCGACATCGGCATGTTCGTCGCCGCCTGCGTGGTGCTGCTCGCCGGCTATCCGGTGGCGGTGACGCTGGCCGGCACGGCGGTGATCTTCGCCGCCATCGGCTGGTTCGCCGGCGTCTTCGATCCGACCTTCCTGTCGGCGCTGCCGCAGCGCGTCTACGGCATCATGACCAACCCGGTGCTGGTGTCGGTGCCGCTGTTCGTCTTCATGGGCGTGATGCTGGAGCGCTCCAAGGTCGCCGAGCTGCTGCTCGAGACGATGGGGCGGCTGTTCGGCCGTCTGCCGGGCGGGCTCGGCATCTCGGTGACGCTGGTCGGCGCGCTGCTCGCCGCCTCCACCGGCATCGTCGGGGCGACGGTGGTGACCATGGGTCTGCTGTCGCTGCCGACCATGCTGCGCTGGGGCTACGACCCGAAGATCGCCACCGGCTCGATCGCCGCGGCCGGCACGCTCGGCCAGATCATTCCGCCGTCGCTGGTGCTGGTGGTGCTCGGCGACGTGCTCGCCAACGCCTATCAGAAGGCGCAGACCGACATGGGCAACTTCGCGCCCGACACGGTCTCGGTCTCCGACCTCTTCGCCGGGGCGCTGATCCCCGGGCTGGTGCTCGCCGGGCTCTACGTCGTCTATCAGGCGGTGGTCGCCATCGTGTCGCCGAAGAGCTCGCCGCCGGCGCCGGAGGGGCTCGGGCGGGTGACCCTCGCCGAGGTGGCCGGGGCGCTGATCCCGCCGGTGGCGCTGGTGCTGTGCGTGCTCGGATCGATCCTCTTCGGCATCGCCACGCCGACGGAGGCCGCCTCGGTGGGTGCGGTCGGCACGCTGCTGCTCGCCGGTCAGCGGCGGGCACCGCATCGCGGCGTCGTCTTCCTCGTCGCCTGGGGAGCGCTCGGCCTGCTGCTCGTCCTCGCCTCGAGCGTCGACATGCGGCTCGGCCGCGGCGACACCACCACGGCGCAGTCGGTGGCGATCGCCGTCGCCGGGCTCGCCTCGGCGGTGTTGGCGGCGGGGGTGCTCTTCGCCGCCTTCGTCTGCTGGAAGGAGAGTGTGCTGCGTCCGGTGGTGGAGACGACCACCGAGATCACGGCGATGGTCTTCACCATCGTCATCGGCGCCACCTTCTTCTCGCTCGTCTTCCGCGGGCTCGGCGGCGAGGAGATGGTGACGCGCTATCTCGAACATCTGCCGGGCGGTTCGGCCGGGGCCGTCCTCATCGTCATGGTCGCGATGTTCGTGCTCGGCTTCTTCGTCGACTTCCTGGAGATCTCCTACATCGTCGTGCCGATCGCGGCGCCGGTGCTGCTGAAGATGCCGATGCCCGACGGGTCGCCGATGAGCCCGGTGTGGCTCGGGGTGCTGATGGGCGTGAACCTGCAGACCTCGTTCATGCATCCGCCGTTCGGGGTGGCGTTGTTCTATCTGCGCGGGGTGGCGCCGCCGGAGGTGAAGACCACCGACATCTACATCGGCATCATCCCCTTCGTGATCATCCAGCTCGCCATGCTCTGGGTGCTGTGGCAGTGGCCGGCGATGGCGACCTGGCTGCCGCGGCTGCTCTACGGCGCGAGTTGACGGCGCCGGCGGGACCGGTTTCGACCACCCCGCCGAATGGCCGCCTTGCGATCCGGCGACGGCTTTTCGATCCGGTCACCGCCCTTCGCTGCGGTGACGGCCCCCCGTTCCGATGCCTGGACGCCGCGGCCGCAGGGGTAGGGCCTTCCCTCGCCGTGAGTTCGAAATACGAACAAACGTTAGTATATGCCGCAGGGGCGATCGCCGACGCGATCTCCGATCTCGCCGCGACGGTGGCGCGGCGGCGGCGGGACCGGTTCGCGCGGTCACCGGATACCCGTGATGCGATGCAGCACGGCGGCGGCTCGGGGTGCGGCCGCACGCCACGCGGGGTGGCGAAGAGGCGAGGCGAACAGAGGGTATTCGGCGTCCGAACCGCCGTGCGCGGCTCGTTCCGCGCCTGCGAAGAGCGCTGCGCGGTGTGGCCGCGCGGTTCGTTCCCGCCGCGGCCGGCGCGTCTCGATCGGTGTGGGCGGAGAGTTTCGCATGTATGCGACATATGTCGATGCGGAGCCGGTTCCTAGACGAAAGACGCCCGACTGCGTGCTTGCCTTCTCCGTCCCGCTCGGGTTTCATCGCCGATAATCGAACGACCGTGCGGTTCCCGGAAACCCGGATCACGAAGCCGCCGGCATTGAGGGTGAGGAAACACGAATGACGGATGCGGGGGCCACCCGTACCGGCGCGCGGGACACGTTTCCCAAATTGCTGCTGGCGAATGCCGAGGCCATGGCCGATCGGCCGGCGATGCGCGAAAAGGATTTCGGCATCTGGCAGACATGGACGTGGAGCGACGTCGCCGAAGAGGTGCGGGATTTCGCGCTCGGCCTGCAGAAGCTGGGTCTCGAGCCGGGTGAGAAGGTCGCGGTGGTGGGTGCCAATCGGCCGCGCCTCTACTGGACCTTCGCCGCGGTTCAGAGCCTCGGCGGCGTGCCGGTGCCGGTCTACAAGGATGCGGTCGCCGACGAGATGGCCTACGTGCTGGAGCACGCCGAGGTCTCCTTCGCCGTCACCGAGGACCAGGAACAGACCGACAAGATCCTGTCGATCTCGGATCGGCTGGCCGGCCTGCGCCACGTCGTCTACGACGACGAGCGAGGCATGCGCGACTACGACCACACGCGTCTGCATTCCTTCGCCGAGGTGCAGAAGGTCGGTCGCGAGCGGGTGACCTCGGACCCCGGGGCGCTCGCCGGCTGGCGCGAGCGCATCGCGCTCGGCCGCGGCTCGGATCTCGCCGTGATGCTCTACACCTCGGGCACCACCGGCAAGCCCAAGGGCGTGATGCTGTCCTTCGACAACGTGCTGATCTCGGCCAAGAACGGCATCGACTTCGACAAGCTGACCGCCGACGAGGAGGTCGTCGCCTATCTGCCGATCGCCTGGGTGGGTGACCACATCTTCTCCTACGCCCAGTCCTACGTCGTCGGCTTCTGCGTCAACTGCCCGGAGAGCGTCGAGACGACCGACGACGACCGGCGCGAGATCGGCCCGACCTACGTCTTCGCGCCACCGCGCGTCTACGAGACGATGCTGACCCGCACCCAGGTCCGGATGCAGGACGCCGGCAAGCTCAAGCAGAAGATGGTCGACCATTTCCTCGCCGTCGCCGATCGGCTCGGCGAGGCGATCCTCGACGGCGACAAGGTCGGGCTTCTCGACCGGCTGCATTACGGGCTCGGCGAGTTCCTGGTCTACGGGCCGCTGAAGAACCGCTTCGGCTTCACCCGCACCCGGGTCGCCTACACCGCCGGCGAAGCGATCGGTCCGGAGATCTTCCGCTTCTATCGCTCGATCGGCGTCAACCTGAAGCAGCTCTACGGCCAGACCGAAGCCTCGGTCTACGTGACGCTGCAGCCCGACGCCGAGATCCGCGCCGACACCGTCGGCGTGCCGGGCCCGCAGGTGGAGATCAAGATCTCCGATGCGGGCGAGGTGCTCTATCGCAGCCCGGGCGTCTTCGTCGGCTACTACAAGAACGAGGCGGCGACGGCGGAGACCAAGACGGCGGACGGCTGGGTGCATTCCGGCGACGCCGGCTTCATCGAGACCGCGAGCGGCCATCTCCGGATCATCGACCGCGCCAAGGACGTCGGCAAACTCGTCGACGGCACCCTGTTCGCGCCGAAGTATCTGGAAAACAAGCTGAAGTTCTTCGCCGACATCAAGGAGGCGGTGGCCTTCGGCGACGGGCGCGACTTCGCCACGGTGTTCCTCAACATCGATTTGGCATCGGTCGGCGCCTGGGCGGAGAGGAACGACGTCACCTACGCCAGCTACCAGGAGCTCGCCGGGCATCCGCAGGTCTACGACCGCATCCGCAGCGCGGTGGACAAGGTCAATCGCGACCTCGCCGCCGAGCCGATGATGGCCGGGGCGCAGATCCGCCGCTTCCTGATCCTGCACAAGGAACTGGACGCCGACGACGGCGAGTTGACGCGCACCCAGAAGGTTCGGCGCGGCTTCATCGCCGATCGCTACGCGCCGCTGGTCGACGCGCTCTACGACGGTTCGACGGAGAAGCATGTGGTCACCGAGATCTCCTTCGAAGACGGCCGCAAGGGCACCATCACCGGTGACGTCAAGATCGTCGACATGGACGTCCACTCGACGAAGAAGGAGGCGGCGGAATGAAGAGTTCGCTTCCTCCCATCGAGAAGGGCATGCCGCTCCTGCAGGTCGAGGACATCTCGCTGTCGTTCGGCGGCGTCAACGCGCTCACCGACGTGTCCTTCGACATCGTCGCCGGCGAGGTCCGGGCGATCATCGGTCCCAACGGTGCCGGCAAGACGTCGATGCTCAACGTCATCAACGGCTTCTACCACCCGCAGGTGGGCCGGGTGATCCACCGGGGCGAGGCGCGGACCGGGCGCAGGCCGCACGAGGCGGCGCGTCGCGGCATCGGCCGCACCTTCCAGAACGTCGCGCTGTTCAAGGGTCTCACCACCCTCGACAACATCATGGCGGGACGGACGCTGAAGATGCACCGCGGCTTCTTCTGGCAGTGCCTGCGTTTCGGCCCGGCGCTGAACGAGGAGATCGAGCATCGCAAGAAGGTCGAAGAGATCATCGACTTCCTGGAGATCGAGCACATCCGCAAGGTGCCGGTCGGCAAGCTGCCCTACGGCCTGAAGAAGCGGGTCGAGCTCGGCCGGGCGCTGGCCCAGGAGCCGGAGCTGTTGCTGCTCGACGAGCCGATGGCCGGCATGAACCTCGAGGAGAAGGAGGACATGAGCCGCTTCATCCTCGACATCCGCGAGACCTTCGGCACCACCATCGCGCTGATCGAACACGACATGGGCGTGGTGATGGATCTCTCCGACCGCGTCGTGGTGCTCGAATACGGCCGTAAGATCGCCGACGGCACGCCCGACGAGGTGCAGAACGATCCGACCGTCATCGACGCCTATCTCGGCCGGTCGCACTGAGGAGACGCACACATGGATCTTCTCACCGCGATCTTCGTCGATCCCTTCGTCCGCATGGGCGCCAACCCGACCTTCCTGGTCCAGGTGATCTGGGAAGGTTTCGTCTCGGGCGTGCTCTATGCGCTGGTGGCGCTCGGCTTCGTGCTGATCTTCAAGGCGTCCGGCGTCTTCAACTTCGCTCAGGGCATCATGGTGGTGTTCGCGGCGCTGGCGCTGGTCGGCCTGCACGAGAGCGGAGTACCGGCGTGGCCGGCCCTGGCGGCGGCCATCGGCATCATGCTGATCCTGGCGATCGGTATCGAACGGGTGGTGCTGAGACCTCTGGTCAACCAGCCCGACATCATCCTGTTGATGGCGACCATCGGCCTCACCCGCTTCCTCGTCGGTCTCGGCGAGATGGTGTTCGGCGGCGAGCCCAAGGTGATGATCACCGAAGCGCTCGGCATCCCGACCGGCATCATGCGGATCCCGCTCTTCGGCAAGAACCTGATCCTGAAGG
Source organism: Pinisolibacter sp. (assembly GCF_036782435.1). Taxonomy (NCBI): domain Bacteria; kingdom Pseudomonadati; phylum Pseudomonadota; class Alphaproteobacteria; order Hyphomicrobiales; family Ancalomicrobiaceae; genus Pinisolibacter; species Pinisolibacter sp. Next base: position 121,292 of record NZ_DAIPZB010000004.1, read on the forward strand.
AGATCGACATGACGGCGGCGGTGGTCGCCATCCTGATGGTCACCTTCCTGGCCGTGTTCTTCGCTCGCACCAAGATCGGCCGGGCGCTCAGAGCCGTCGCCGACGACCATCAGGCGGCGCTGTCGGTCGGCATCTCCTTGAACCGCATCTGGGTGATCGTGTGGTTCGCCGCCGGCATCGTGGCGCTGGTCACCGGCATCATGTGGGGTGCGCGCTCCCAGGTCTCCTTCGACCTCGAGGTGATCGCGCTCAAGGCGCTGCCGGTGCTGATCCTCGGCGGCTTCACCTCGGTGCCGGGCGCCATCGTCGGCGGTCTGATGATCGGCGTCGGCGAGAAGATCGGCGAGATCTACTGGGGACGGCTCCTCGGCGGCGGCATCGAGAGCTGGCTCGCCTATCTCATCGCCCTCGGCTTCCTGCTGTTCCGGCCCCAGGGCCTGTTCGGCGAGAAGATCATCGAACGCGTCTGACGGGAGAGAACCGACATGTTCTATCGTGAAGTCGGACAGTTCAAATCGACCTACGCCGCCGACATGGCGATCTTCCCGATCCGCCAGGATCGGATCGGCATCGCCGTACTCCTGGCGCTGGCGGTGGTCGTCGTCCCGCTCGTCGCCAACGACTTCGTCCTCGCCTCGATCATGATCCCGGGGCTGATCTTCACGCTGGCGGCGATCGGGCTCAACATCCTGACCGGTTATGCCGGGCAGATCTCGCTCGGCACCGGCGCCTTCATGGGCGTCGGCGCCTACGCCGCCTTCAAGCTCGCCGGCGCCTTTCCTGAGGTGAACGTCCTCGTCTGGATCCTGGTCTCGGGCTTCTTCTCGGCCGCGGTCGGCGTGGTCTTCGGTCTGCCGTCGCTGCGCATCAAGGGCCTCTATCTGGCGGTGACGACGCTGGCGGCGCAGTTCTTTCTGGAGTGGTGCTTCATCCGCATCGGCTGGCTCACCGACTATTCGTCGTCGGGCGCGATCGAGGCGGCGCGACGGTCGATGTTCGGCATCTCGATCACCGGGCCGGAGGCGACGCCGCTGGCCCGTTACTTCGCGGTTCTCGGACTGGTGGTGTTCCTCACCTTCATCGCCTCCAACCTCGTCCACGGCCGCATCGGCCGGACCTGGATGATGGTGCGCGACATGGACATCGCCGCCGAGCTGATGGGGGTCAAACTCCTGCCGGCCAAACTGTCGGCCTTCGCGGTGTCGTCCTATTTCGCCGGCGTCGCCGGAGCGATGATGGTGTTCTTCTGGCTCGGTGCGGCGGAGCCGTCGGCCTTCGGCATCTCGCTCTCGTTCCAGGTGCTGTTCATGGTGATCATCGGCGGCCTCGGCTCGATGATCGGCTCCTATTTCGGCGCCGCCTTCATCTGGGCTCTGCCGGTGGTCATCAAGTTCGCGCCGGGGGTCTTCGGTTTCGAGATCCAGTCGGCCACCGTCGAGCACGTCAATTCGATGATCGTCGGCGCGCTGATCATCTTCTTCCTCATCGTCGAGCCGCACGGGCTGGCGCGACTGTGGGGCGTGACCAAGCAGAAGCTCAGGGTCTGGCCCTTCCCCTGGTGAGGGCGAGGCACGAAACGAGCCGCGATCTCATCGGGTCGGGTCGCGGCGTACCAACGAAGAGACCCGAAACCCGCTCGACGCGTCGCCCCGGCGCGGGGAGCGGGCGACAGACGGAGGAAAACCCGATGTTCGGACGTTACGCACTCGCTCTCTCGGTGGCTTCGGTCATCGCCTCGGTGCTGCCGCCGGTTTCCACGGCCAGCGCCGAGGACAGCCTCTACGTGCCGCTGCTCACCTATCGGACCGGCCCCTATGCCGGCTCGGGCATCGGCATCGCCGACGGCATGCACGACTACCTCGAGATGCTCAACCAGCGCGACGGCGGCATCGGTGGGGTGAAGATCAACTTCGAAGAATGCGAGACGGGCTACAACAGCCAGAAGGGCGTCGAGTGCTACGAGGCGACCAAGGGCAAGGGCGCCCTGATGTACAATCCGTGGTCGACCGGCATCACCCTGCAGCTGATCCCCAAGGCCGGCGTCGACAAGATCCCGGTGCTGTCGATGGCCTACGGCCTCTCGGCGGCGGCCGACGGCAAGACTTTCCCCTGGGTGTTCAACCCGCCGCTGACCTATTGGGACGGCGCTTCCGTGGCGGTGAAGTACATCGCCGAGAAGTCCGGCGGCATGGCCAAGCTCAAGGGTAAGAAGATCGGCTTCATCTATCTCGACGCCCCCTATGGCAAGGAGCCGATCCCGCTGCTCGAGCAGCTCGCCAAGGAGAACGGCTTCGAACTGGCCAAGTACCCGGTGCCGGGCGACAAGATGCAGGATCAGTCGTCGCAGTGGCTGAACGTGCAGTCGGATTCGCCCGACTGGATGATCATGTGGGGTTGGGGCGCGATGAACCCGACCGCCGTCAAGGAAGCGGCCAAGATCGGCTACCCGATGGACAAGTTCATCGGCGTGTGGTGGTCGGGCGGTGACGACGACGCCAAGGCCGGCGGTCCGGGCGCCAAGGGCTACCTGACGCTGAACTTCAACGGCACCGGCGCCAATTTCCCGGCGATCGCCGACATCAAGAAGCACGTCTTCGCCAAGGGCCTGTCGACGGTCAAGAGCGAGGACCGCATCGGCGAGAACAACTACAACCACGGCGTCTACAACTCGATGCTGATCGCCGAGGCCATCCGCAACGCCCAGAAGATCTCGGGCAAGAAGGTGGTCACCGCGGCCGACGTGCGTGCCGGCCTCGAGACGCTGAACGTCGACGCGGCCCGCATCAAGGAGATCGGTCTCGAAGGCTTCATGTCGCCGGTGAAGGTCACCTGCGACGACCACTCGGGCGAGCACGCCGTGTTCGTCCAGCAGTGGGACGGCGCCAAGTGGGTCAAGGTCTCCGACTGGATCGAGCCGATGAAGGACAAGGTGCGGCCGATGCTCGTCGCCGACGCCAAGGCCTACGCCGACAAGAACGCGCCGTGGCCGGCGCGGACCGAAGCCTGCGGCAAGTGATCCGCAGCGACAGGACGTCGAGGCGGCTCGTCCGTCTCGACCAGTCGTCGTGGCCGCGCCTGACCCGCGCGGTCCACGGCGGCGTATCCGCAGTCCATCCGGGAGCCCGATCATGACCGAACCCGCCGGCGCGATGCTGACCGTCGACAACATCGAGGTGGTCTACGATCACGTCGCCCTCGTGCTGAAGGGCGTGTCGCTCACCGTGCCGAAGGGCGGTGTCGTCGCGCTGCTCGGCGCCAACGGCGCCGGCAAGACGACGACGCTCAAGGCGATCTCCAACCTGCTCCACGCCGAACGCGGCGAGGTGACCAAGGGCAAGATCGTCTTCGAGGGCGAGGAGGTGCAGTCTCTGTCGCCCAACGAACTGGTGCGGCGCGGCTGCATCCAGGTGATGGAGGGTCGGCACTGTTTCGGCCATCTCACCGTCGAGGACAACCTGCTCACCGGCGCCTTCACCCGGCGCGACGGACGCTCGGCGATCAAGGCCGATCTGGAGCGGTGCTACGAGCTGTTCCCGCGGCTGAAGCAGCGCCGCAAGAGCCAGGCCGGCTACACCTCGGGCGGCGAGCAACAGATGGTGGCGGTCGGCCGAGCGCTGATGTCGCGGCCGAAGATGATCCTGCTCGACGAGCCGTCGATGGGGCTGGCGCCGCAGATCGTCGACGAGATCTTCGAGATCGTCCATCGGCTCAACGTCGAGGAGGGCGTCTCGTTCCTGCTCGCCGAGCAGAACACGGCGGTGGCGTTGCGCCACGCCACCCACGGCTACATCCTGGAGTCCGGCCGCATCGTGCTCGACGGCGAGGCCAAGTCGCTGGCCGAGAACGAGGACGTCAAGGAGTTCTATCTCGGCGTCGCCGCCGCCGGTCGCAAGAGCTTCAAGGAAGTGAAGCACTACAAGCGCCGCAAACGTTGGCTGGCCTGAGGGCGCGACATGTCCGAGTACTACGATCGATTGGAAACCCGCCGTCCGCTCACCCGCGAGCGGACCCAACTGAAGGCGATCCGCGAGACCGTCGAACATCTGGCGGCGACGCGTGCATGGCGTGACCGCTACGCCGGGATCACCGCGGCGAAGCTCAGGAGCCGCACCGACCTCGCGGCGATCCCGGTGCTGCGCAAGTCGGAGCTGAAGGAGTTGCAGGCGGCGCGACCGCCCTTCGCCGGGCTGTCGACGGCGAAGCTCGTCGGCGTTGGCCGCCTCTTCACCTCACCGGGGCCGATCTACGAACCGGAGGGGACGTCGCTCGACTGGTGGGGCACGGCGCGGGCGCTGTTCGCCGCCGGCATCCGGCGCGGCGACGTGGTCCTCAACACCTTCGCCTATCACCTCACGCCCGGCGGCTTCATCCTCGATGCCGGCGCCCGGGCGCTCGGCTGCCCGGTGATCCCGGCGGGGCCGGGCAACAAGGAGGCGCAGCTCGACCTGATCGGCCACTATCGGCCGCGCGCCTACGTCGGCACGCCCGATTTCCTCAAGATCCTGCTCGATGCCGGCGCCGAAGCGGGACGGGACGTCTCGTCGATCGAGCGGGCGCTGTGTTCGGGTGCGGCCCTGCCGCCGTCGCTGAGGGCGGAACTCGAAGGGCGCGGCGTCGGGGTACGGCAGGCCTATGCCATCGCCGACGTCGGCCTCGTCGCCTACGAGACCAGCGCGCCGGACGGGTCGCTGGTGCCGGGCATGATGGTCGACGAGCGCATCCTCGTCGAGATCGTGCGGCCGGGGACCGGTGAGCCGGTCGGGCCGGGGGAGGTCGGCGAAGTCGTCGTCACCCGCATCGATCCGGTCCATCCGGTGATCCGCCTCGCCACCGGCGATCTCTCCGCCTTCCTCGACGAGGAGAGCCCGTGCGGCCGCACCGGTCCGCGGATCAAGGGGTGGATGGGCCGGGCCGACCAGAAGGCCAAGGTCAAGGGCATGTTCGTCGATCCGGCCGACATCGACCGGGTGGTCAAACGCCATTCCGAGATCGTCCGGGCGCGGTTGGTGGTGACGCGTGCCGACGAGCAGGACGTGATGGAGTTGAAGATCGAGACCACGGTCGGTGATCCGGCCTTCGTGACGGCGGTCGCAGCCACGCTGGCGGCGGTCACCCGCCTCAAGGGCGCCGTCACGCCGGTCGCGCCGGGAACGCTGCCCAACGACGGCAAGATCATCGCCGACGAGCGGCCCATCGGTTGAGACACGAAGGCGCCGGTTCGTCCCCGGCGGCGATGCACCGACGAGAACGGCCGGAGCGAGGGATCCCGCTCCGGCCGTTCCGCGTTTCCGGATATTCTCAGTGCGCCGCCGGCTTGGCCTTGGGGCGCAGGTCGGCGAGAGCCGCCTTCTGGTGACCTTCGGCGTCGAAGTTCTCCGGCTTCAGCCACGCGGCGAAGGCGGCCTTCACCGTCGGCCATTCCTTGTCGACGATCGAATACCAGGCGGTGTCGCGGTTGCGGCCCTTGATCACCATGTGCTGGCGGAAGATGCCCTCGTAGGTGAAGCCGAAGCGGATCGCGGCGGCGCGGGAGGGGGCGTTGAGGGCGTCGCACTTCCACTCGAAGCGGCGATAGCCGAGATCGTCGAAGGCGTGCTTCATCGCCAGGAAGATCGCTTCCGTTGCGGCGCGGGTCTTCTGCAGCACGGGGGCGAAGAAGATGTGGCCGGTCTCGACGACGCCCGCCGCCGGGCGGATCTCCATCAGGGTGAGCACGCCGAGCGCCTTGCCGGAGGCGGCGTCGACCACGGCATAGGACAGTGGATCGGAGAGTTCCTCGCGGCCCTTCAGCCAGGCGAGGAAGGTCGCCTCGTCGGCGAAGGGGCCGTAGCTCAGATAGGTCCAGACCGAATCGTGGCCTTCGATCGCTTTCCACAGATCGTGACCGTGCTTGGCGGTATCGAGCGGCTCGAGCCGTCCCCAGGCGCCGGTGATGGTGGCGCGAACCGGCCGCGCCCTCTCGCTCCAGCCCTGGAGCGTGGGGCCGACCGGCCGTTCTTCCTTGTTGCCCGGCATCGCGGGGATCTCCTCGTGGGTGTACTTCGTCGCTGAGACCTTGGCCCGGCGACGAGCCGGGATCAACGGGCATGAGGGGTCTCCCCGATCGGAAGAAGGTCCGAGTTCACGGACTTGGGACCGCAAAAGGCCTCGACCGGGGCGACGGAAAGCGCCAAATATCCGCCATGACCATCTCGCCCGCTCCCGCCGATCTCACTTCTTCCGTCTCCGGATCCGGCGATCCGGTGCTCGTCGACGTCACCGGCATGACCTGCGCGGCCTGTGCGGCGCGAATCGAGAAGGTGCTCGGGCGGGTGCCCGGGGTCGAGCGGGCGGACGTCAATCTGGCGCTGGAGACGGCGGAGATCGCCGCGCCGGGCGTCGACACCGAGCTTCTCGTCGCGGCGATCGAGCGCGCCGGCTTCGGCGCCCATGTGCGCGACACCGCGGTGGCGGCGCGGCGGGCGGCGCTGGAGCGGGCTTCCGAGGAGCGAGCGGCGGAAGAGAAGCGGACCTTCCTGGTCTTCCTGATCTCGGCGGCGCTGACCGCGCCCTTCCTCGTCGCCATGATCCCGATGGCCTGGGGAGCGCACGCGACGTGGCTGACACCGTGGCTGCAGGTGGCGCTGGCGACGCCGGTCCAGGTGATCGCCGGGACGCGATTCTACGTCGGCGCCTTCAAGGCGCTGCGTGGCCGGTCGGCCAACATGGACGTGCTGGTGGCGCTCGGCACCACGGTCGCCTGGGCATTCTCGCTCGCCATGGTGCTCATCCACGGCGAGCATTCGCACGGCCATCTCTATTTCGAGGGTTCGGCGACGGTGCTGACCCTCATCCTCCTCGGCAAGCTGATGGAGGCGCGGGCCAAGCGCTCGGCGACGGCGGCGGTGGCGAAGCTGATGGCGCTGCGCCCCGACACGGCGACGCGGGTGAAGGACGGCGTCGCCGAGGTGGTCTCGGCAGATCTCCTGCGGCGCGGCGATCTCGTGCTGGTCAAGCCCGGCGAGCGCGTCGCGGCGGACGGCATCGTCGTCGAAGGCGCGAGCGAGTTCGACGAGAGCCTCGTCACCGGCGAGAGCGTGCCGGTCACCAAAGCGGTCGACGACAAGGTCACGGCCGGCACCATCAACGGCTCGGGCGCCGTCACCTTCCGCGTCACCGCGGTCGGCGAGGACACCACCATCGCCCGTATCGGCCATCTGGTCGAACAGGCGCAGATCGCCAAGGCACCGGTGCAGCGGCTGGTCGACAAGGTCGCCGCCGTCTTCGTGCCGGTCATCGTGGTCATCGCGATCCTCACCTTCGCCACGTGGTGGCTGGTGGGCCGCGACTTCGAGGGCGCGCTCATTCCGGCGGTGGCGGTGCTGGTCATCGCCTGTCCCTGCGCGCTCGGCCTCGCGACGCCGGCGGCGCTGGTCGCCGGCACCGGGGCGGCGGCCAAGGCGGGCATCCTGATCCGCGACATCGAGGCGCTCGAACGGGCGCACGGCGTCGACTGCGTCGTCTTCGACAAGACCGGTACGCTCACCGAGGGCCATCCGTCGGTCACCGACGTCTTCGTGCTCGGCGGCTCCGGCGACGAGATGCTGCGGCTCGCCGCCTCGGCGCAGAGCGTCAGCGAGCATCCGTTGGCCAAGGCCTTCGTCGCGGCGGCGAAGGCGCGCGGGCTCACGTCGTCGCCGGCGACGGCGGCGCGCAGCCTCGTCGGGCGGGGTCTGACGGCGATCGTCGAAGGGCGCACCGTGGCCATCGGCAACGCCGCCTTGATGAGCGAACTCGGCGTCGATCTGCGTCTCTTCGAGACGGAGATGGCGCGGTTGGCGGGCGAGGCCAAGACGGTGGTGGCGGTGGCGCGGGATCGCGAGGCGCTCGGTCTGGTGGCGCTCGCCGATCCGGTGCGCGGCGAGAGCGGCGAGGCGGTCGCGGCGCTGAAGGCGGCGCGGGTCGCGGTCCGGCTGGCGACCGGCGACGCGGTCGCGGTGGCGCGCGCCGTCGGCGACCGGCTCGGTCTCGACGCGGTCGAGGCGGAGATGCGGCCGGAAGGCAAGACGGCGCTGGTCGGGCGGCTGCGCTCCGAGGGGCGCACCGTCGCCATGGTCGGCGACGGCATCAACGACGCGCCGGCGCTCGCCGCCGCCGATGTCGGCATCGCCATGGGCTCGGGCGCCGACGTGGCGCTGGAGACGGCGGGCATCACCCTGATGCGCTCCGATCCGCGGTTGGTGGCGGCGGCGCTGGAGATCAGCCGCGCGACGTGGCGCAAGATCCGCCAGAACCTGTTCTGGGCGTTCTTCTACAACGTCGTCGGCGTGCCGCTCGCCGCGCTCGGCCACCTCACCCCGGCGCTCGCCGGGGCGGCGATGGCGATGAGCTCGGTCAGCGTCGTCACCAATGCTCTCACCCTGACACGTTGGCGGCCGAAGTCCGACACGCGGACGTGACGCTGCGTCGCGACCGATCCGAAGTCACGGGGATCACGCCGTTATTCCGCCCGATTGCAGTGGTTCGTGCGCTGGCCTAGAAGGGAAGGGCGTGCGCGTCGCGCTCGGCCATCGCTCCCATCAGGACCTCTCGCAGGACCATCATGACCGCGAAACTCTCTCGCCGCGATCTCATCTCCGCTTCCGTCGCTCTCGGTGTGGCCAACCTCCTCGGAGCCACCGGCCCGGCCGCCGCCGCCAACCTGAAGTTCGGGCCGTCGAAGCCCTTCGGCTTCGCCGGTTTGGTGCAGCGCGCCCGCGAAATGGCGGCCAAGGCCTATCTGGCGCCCCGCCGTCCGGCGCCGGAGATCGTCGAGCAGATCGGCTACGAGCAGCACGGCAAGATCAAGTTCCGGCCGGACCACGCCATGTTCGGCGACGAGAAGGGGGTCTATCCGATCACCTTCTTCCCGGTCGGCAAGTATTTCCCCAAGACGATCCGGATGCACGCCGTCGACGGCGACAAGGCGGCCGAGGTGCTCTACGAGCCCGAGTACTTCGACATGCCGGACGACAGCCCGGCGCAGAAGCTGCCGGAGGACACCGGGTTCGCCGGCTTCCAGATCCGCGAGGCCAAGAGCCGGCCGGATTGGCGGACGCAGGACTGGGTGGCCTTCCTCGGCGCCTCCTATTTCCGCGCCATCGGTTCGCTCAACGAATACGGCCTGTCGGCGCGTGGCGTGGCCATCGACACCGCGAGCCCGACGCCGGAAGAGTTCCCCGACTTCACCGAGTTCTATCTGCAGCCGGCGAGCGGCGAGAAGCAGCCGGTCGTCGTCTATGCGCTGCTCGACGGTCCGTCGATCACCGGCGCCTACAAGTTCACCATCCGCCGCACCGAGGGCGTCGTCATCGACGTCGAGTGCAACCTGTTCACCCGCAAGGACATCGCCAAGCTCGGCATCTCGCCGATGACGTCGATGTACTGGTTCTCCAACTACGACAAGAGCTACCAGCTCGAGTGGCGGCCGGGCGCGCACGACTCGGACGGGCTCGCCATCTGGACGGGTACGGGCGAGCGTATCTGGCGGCCGCTGGTCAACCCGCCGGGTCCGTCGACCTCGGCCTTCCTCGACGACAATCCGCGCGGCTTCGGCCTGATGCAGCGCAACCGCGATCCGAAGGACTACATGGATCGCTATCTCAACTACGAGCGCCGTCCGTCGCTGTGGATCGAGCCGATCGGCGGATGGGGGCCGGGCGCCTTCCATCTGGTCGAGTTCCCGACCGACCACGAGGACTTCGACAACATGGGGTGCTTCTGGGTGCCGCGCGATCCGGTCAAGGCGGGTCAGGCGCTCGAATACCGCTACCGCATGTACTGGAACGCCGACGAACCGAACCCGCCGGCCAATCTGGCGCGGCCGACCCGCACCGGCATCGGCCGCGGCGGCTTCCCCTACACGCGCGCCAATCCGCCGGAGATCAAGCGGTTCGCCATCGAGTTCACCGGTGGGGCGCTGGCGAACTTCCCGAAGGACAAGAAGCCGGAGGCGGTGATCACCCCGTCGCGCGGCGTGATCTCGTCGATCTTCCTCGAGACCACCTCGTGGAACGACGCGTGGCGGCTCCAGTTCGACATCAAGGCGGAGGGCACCGACCCGGTCGACATCCGCGCCTACCTGCGCGACGGCGAAACGGCTCTGACCGAGACTTGGCTGTTCAAACTGCATCCGCAGAAGACCTGGTGAGGTCGCCGGCATCATCGAAGGTGGAGACGGGGAGGCGAGAGCCTCCCCGTTCTCGTTTCGGGCACCGCTTGGTGCGATCCTCGTTCTACAGTCTGTACAACGGCAGGCGAGTGTTGTACGTTCCGTACAACATGGCGATACCCGGAGACGACCGATGAAGCTCGAGGTCAAGAAGATCGGCAATTCGACCGGATTGATCCTGCCGAAGGACCTGCTGGCGAAGCTCGGCCTGAAGCCGGGCGACGCCCTGCATGCCACGCCGGACGGCGAAGGAGGTGTACGGCTCACGCCCTACGACCCCGATTTCGAGCAGTCGATGCGACTGGTCGACGAGATCATGGACGAGTATCGCGACACGCTGAAGGAACTTGCGAAATGAGCGGGTTCGAGACCTCGCCGACGGGGTTCTCCGATCAGGCTCGGGCGAGCTTCGGCCGGGTCTGGCTCACCGTCGCCGAGGTGAGGGCGCTGCACGAGCGGCAGATCGCCCGCTTCGGCGGGCCGGCCGGCATCCGCGACCCCGGAGCGTTGGAATCTGCGTTGGGGCGGGCGCGCAACAAATGGGAATACGAGGGGGCCGATCTCGCCCTGCTCGCGGCCGCCCATGCCTTCGGCATCGCCCGCAATCATCCCTTCGTCGACGGCAACAAGCGGGCGGCATTCGTCGCCATGATGCTGTTCCTGCGCAAGAACGGGGTGAGGTTCGCGCCACCGCAGGCCGAAGCGACGGCGATCATCCTGGGGCTCGCCGCCGGCGAGGTTTCCGAGGAGAGCCTTGCCCGCTGGATCCGTGATCGCTGGCCGACCTGAGGCGACGGCGGATCACCCCCTGCAATCGCCGCGAAATGTCCTATGTTGTCCGTCGGGGCGGAGACGGATCGTAGGCGATGGCCAGAGACGGCGAGAAGAACTCACTCACCGGACGTTTCGTCCGTCATGCGCGTGTCGGCGCCAATGTGGGAACGGCGGCGATGCGGATCGCCGGCGGCCGCATGTTCGGCGACGGCGACCTGATGCGCGAGGGCAAGCTCATCGCCGATGCGCTCGGCGGGCTCAAGGGACCGCTGATGAAGGTGGCGCAGCTGCTCGCCACCATCCCCGACGCGATTCCCGCAGAATGGGCGGCGGAGCTGCAGCGCCTCCAGGCGCACGCACCGGCGATGGGCTGGGCCTTCGTCCGGCGGCGCATGACGGCCGAGCTCGGGGGCGACTGGGCGAGGCGCTTCGGCTCGTTCGAGCACGTGCCGTCCCACGCCGCCTCGCTCGGGCAGGTGCATCGCGCCACCTCGAAGGACGGCCGGCAACTGGCGGTGAAGCTGCAGTATCCCGACATGGCCTCGGCGGTCGAGGCCGACCTCGACCAGCTCGGCGTGCTCTTCGCCCTGATGCGCAAGCTCCGGCCACAGATCGACACCACGGAAATCGCCGAGGAGGTCGGGGCGCGGATCCGCGAGGAACTCGACTACGAGCGCGAACGCCGCCACATGGCGGTCTACGGCGAGATCCTCGCCGACGACCCCGGCGTGAACGTACCGGAGCCGTTCGAGGCGCTTTCGACGAAGCGGCTGCTCACCATGACCTGGCTCGAGGGCAAGGGGCTCCTCACCTACAAAGGCGCCTCTCAGGAGACCCGCAACCGCATCTCCGAGGCGATGTTCCGCGCCTGGTGGCACCCGTTCTGCCGCTTCGGCCTGATCCACGGCGATCCGCATCTCGGCAACTACGCCGCCTTCGAAGAGGCGGGCGAGCCGCAGGGCATCAATCTCCTCGACTTCGGTTGCATCCGCATCTTCCCCGCGCGCTTCGTCGAGGGGGTGATCGAACACTATCGCGGCCTTCTCCACGGTGACCGCGAGCGGGTGGTGGCAGCCTACGAGGCCTGGGGATTCAAGAACCTCTCCAACGAGTTGATCGACATCCTCGACATCTGGGCGCGCTTCCTCTACGGCCCACTCCTCACCGACCGTATCAGGCGCATCGCCGAGGGCGTGTCGCCGATCGAGTTCGGCCGGCAGGAGGCGCAACGGGTGGCGGATGCGCTCAGAACCCACGGGCCGGTGACGCCGCCGCGCGAATTCCTGTTCATGGACCGCGCCGCGCTCGGTCTCGGCGGGGTCTTCCTGCATCTCGATGCCGAACTCAACTTCCACCGCCTGTTCGAGACGGCGATCGACGACTTCGAGCGCGAGCGTGTCGCGAAGCGGCAAAGTGACGCGCTTTCGAGGGCCGGACTTCGCCCTTCGACTCAATGACAGAGCGGGCGCGGACCGGGAGAATGCACCGCAACAGAAGTCGGTGAACGATCTCGTGGTTCTTTGGCGCGAGAACGAGAGTTCGGCGTTGCGTCTCTCCGGTCGGGGCGTCTAAATGGATTCGTATGCCGTGCATGCGAACCCGGAACGGACCATCGGAGGGGTGAATGGGCGCCGTCGAGAGCAAGAATTTCGAAGAACATCGCAACACCTACGCGATGTTCCTCGGTCTGACCAAGTGGGGCACGATCGGTGTCGTTGCCGTCCTCATCCTCATGCGGATCTTCCTGGTCCACTGAGGGCGTCGACCGAGGCATTCGACTCCGTGGCGCGGACGGCGCCGGGCGGGGTCGTCGACGAAGAGATCTCTCGGCCCGCTGCGACACGGCGGCGGGTAGAGGGGTCTCGTCGGTGTTCGGCGCGTCCGGCATCGATATCGGCCGCATTCGTCACGCCACACCGGCCCCGGGTCGGCGAGGCGGGGCGGGCGGTCGTCCACGGCGGCGTGTGGCGCGGGCTCGTTCCGCCGCTTCCGGCCATCGTCGCGCCCGCTCGGGGCGCATGCAGAGGTATCGGGCGTTTCTCCGCCGGCGTCTCGCCGGGCTTCGTCCCGCGGAACGAGGACTTGCGGCGGATGGGAGACGGTCCGAGACTCCGATCGGCGAAGGTCGAGCGAGGTCGGGGCATGGCTGCGCGTCCGGACGGAGGCGCGATCGGGATCGTCGGCGGGGGCGGGCGGTTCCAACGAGAGACGAAGTCCGAGCTCGGACACGACAACGGATGGGATCACAATGACTTCGATCATCGGAATACCCAGAGAGACCTTTCCGGGAGAGCGCCGCGTGGCGACGGTTCCCGAGGTCGTGGAGAAACTGATCAAGCTCGGTTTCGCGGTGAGCGTGGAGCGCGGCGCCGGTGAGGCCGCCGACATTCCCGATGCTCACTACGAGGCGGTCGGCGCGACGCTCACCGACGGCGCCGCGGCGCTCTACGCCGGCGCCGACATCGTGTTCAAGGTTCGCGCCCCCTCGGCGGAGGAAGTCGCGCAGCTGAAGGCGGGGACGACCCTCGTCTCCTTCATCTGGCCGGCGCAGAATCCGGAGCTGATGGAGCTTCTGAAGGCGCAAGGCGTCACCGTGCTGGCCATGGACTGTCTGCCGCGGCAGCTGTCGCGGGCCCAGAAGATGGACGCGCTGACTTCGATGGCCGGCATCACCGGCTATCGTGCGGTGATCGAGGCGGCGAACGCCTTCGGCCGCTACTTCGCCGGCCAGATCACCGCCGCCGGCAAGATCCCGCCGGCCAAGGTGTTCATCGCCGGCGCCGGCGTCGCCGGCCTCGCGGCGATCGGCACGGCCGCCAATCTCGGCGCGATCGTGCGCGCCAACGACACCCGCGCCGAGGTGGCCGACCAGGTCAAGTCGCTCGGCGGCGAGTTCGTCAAGGTCGACTACGAGGAAGAGGGCTCGGGCGGCGGCGGCTACGCCAAGGTGATGTCCGAGGGCTTCCAGGCGGCGCAGCGTCAGATGTACGCCACGGAAGTGAAGAACGCGGACATCGTCATCACCACCGCGCTCATCCCGGGCAAGCCGGCGCCGAAGCTGATCACGGCGGAGATGCTTCAGTCGATGAAGCCGGGCTCGGTGATCATCGACCTCGCCGGCGAGCAGGGCGGCAACTGCGAGCTGACGGTTCCCGGCGAAGCGGTGGTGCGCCACGGCGTCACCATCGTCGGCTACACCGACATGGCCAGCCGGCTCGCCAAGCAGTCCTCGACGCTCTATGCGACCAACCTGCTGCGGCTCACCGAAGAGCTGTGCAAGGCCAAGGACGGCAAGGTCTTCGTCGACATGGACGACGATGCGATCCGCGGCCTGACCGTCGTCAAGGCCGGCGAGATCACCTGGCCGGCGCCGCCGCTCAAGCTTCCCGCCCCGCCGCCGCCCAAGCCGGCCGCGGCGATCGTCGAGAAGAAGTCCTCCGGCCACGGCCACGGCCACGGCTCGGGCGAGCCGATGGACATGAAGTCGCTCGCCGTCACCTTCGGTGTCGGTGCGGTGCTGATGGCGCTGGTCGGCGCCACGGCGCCGGCGGCGTTCCTCGGCCACTTCACGGTGTTCGTGCTGGCCTGCTTCGTCGGCTACATGGTGGTGTGGAACGTGACGCCGTCGCTGCACACACCGCTGATGAGCGTCACCAACGCGATCTCCTCGATCATCTGCATCGGCGCGCTGATCCAGATCGCACCCCCCGGACGTCCGAGCATCCTCATCGGCCTGATCGCCTTCGTCGGCATCGCGCTGACGGCGGTCAACATGTTCGGCGGCTTCGCCGTGACCCGGCGCATGCTGGCGATGTTCCGTAAGTGAGGAGAAGCGAACGATGTCTCTCGGACTTGTGACCGTCTCCTACATCGGAGCCACGATCCTCTTCATCCTGTCGCTCGGCGGCCTGTCGCATCCGGAATCGGCGCGGCGCGGCAACTGGTTCGGCATCATCGGCATGGGCCTCGCGGTGCTCGCCACGGTGTTCGGGCCCGGCGTCACCGGCCTCGGCGTGGTGTTCATCCTGATCGCGCTGGCGATCGGCGGCGCGGTCGGCCTCTACGCCGCCAAGACCGTGCAGATGACGCAGATGCCCGAGCTGGTGGCGCTGATGCACAGCCTGGTCGGCCTTGCCGCCTGCACCATCGGTCTGGCCAGCTTCATCGATCCGACCGCGCATTTCGCGACGCCGGCGGAAAAGTCGATCCACGAGATCGAGATCTACATCGGCATCCTGATCGGTGCCGTGACCTTCTCGGGCTCGATCATCGCCTTCGGCAAGCTCTCGGGCAAGATCGGCGGCAAGCCGGTGCTGCTGCCGGGCCGGCATTGGCTGAACCTCGCCGCGCTGATCGTCGTGATCGTCTTCGGCTACGTGTTCGTCGGGGCGCACTCGGGTGTCGCGGCCGGCTTCGCGCTGTTCGTGATGACGGTGATCGCGCTCGCCTTCGGCGTCCACATGGTGATGGCGATCGGCGGCGCCGACATGCCCGTCGTGGTGTCGATGCTGAACAGCTACTCCGGCTGGGCGGCGGCGGCGACCGGTTTCATGCTGTCGAACGACCTCTTGATCGTCACCGGCGCGCTGGTCGGCTCGTCGGGCGCGATCCTCTCCTACATCATGTGCCGGGCGATGAACCGCAACTTCATCTCGGTCATCGCCGGCGGCTTCGGCTCGGGCGGCGGCACCGTGGCGGCGTCGGCGAGCGGCGAGCCGCAGGGCGAGGTGCAGCCGATCTCGGCGATCGAGACGGCGGAGCTCCTGAAGGACTCGAAGAGCGTGATCATCGTGCCGGGCTACGGCATGGCGGTGGCGCAGGCGCAGCACACGGTGAACGAGATCACCGGAAAGCTGCGCGAGAAGGGCGTCGAAGTCCGCTTCGCCATCCATCCGGTGGCGGGACGCATGCCGGGTCACATGAACGTGCTGCTGGCCGAAGCCAAGGTGCCCTACGACATCGTCTTCGAGATGGACGAGATCAACGAGGACTTCCCGTCGACCGACGTCGCCATCGTCATCGGCGCCAACGACATCGTCAATCCGGCGGCGCAGGACGATCCGGCGAGCCCGATCGCCGGCATGCCGGTGCTCGAGGTGTGGAAGGCGAAGACGACGATCGTCATGAAGCGGTCGATGGCCTCGGGTTACGCCGGCATCGACAATCCGCTGTTCTACAAGGAGAACAACCGCATGCTCTTCGGCGACGCCAAGAAGATGCTGGAAGAGGTCTCCAAGAACATCTGATACCGAGTTCACGAAATTCGGACTCGTCCGAATTTCGTGAGTTACGGCCCGACCGGCCGACGCCCGTTCGGGCTTGCCTTCGCGGATGAAGTTCCGAAC